>CAJQRZ010000009.1 GCA_905612435.1 uncultured Candidatus Pelagibacter sp. | reverse complement strand
TTATGTAAATTTTATAAACATTTTTTTTATCTTTTTGCTAAAAATTAATGCAATTTTAAAGAAAAAATAATTTTGATTATTGTGACTTGACATGTAAAATGTTATGTTATAACATCACATAATGAATAATAACGACATAGTTTTCGATATAATCAAGAGTTCTAAAAAGCATTTAACTGCTTATGAAATATTAGATAAATTTCAAAAATTTAAAAAGATACAACCAATGGCTGTTTACAGATCTTTAAAAAAATTAATAGAAGAAGATAAAATTCATAAGTCAAATCAAAATAAAACTTATGTTTTATGTAGTCATTCTCACACACAACATAATCCTTCTATAGCTATTTGTAGGGATTGTGGTGATACGGAAGAACTTAAATCAGAATTATTTGAAACAATATTTAAAAAAAACCCAATTAAAAAATATGACCTCAACAAATTTCAACTTGAAGTATCAACAATTTGTAGGAGATGCAATTAATGGAACACGCACACGAATTACCAGAATTTCTTCATTTTTTAGAAGAACTTATAGAAAAATACGGAATATTAAGAGGCTTTATCTTTGGCTTCATACATACATTAATTCCATTAATTGGTTTTTATTCAGGTTGGAGTATCAACCGTTTTTTAAAATTAGTTTCTAATGGTGCAATTGCTGGAATTGTTGGAATAGTTCTAGCTCATATTATAGCGGACTTTATAGCAGCCATGCTTGATCCTAACATAAAAAGTGCAGCTTATGGAATTGTTCTTGGTGGATTCTTACCTTTACTCGCTGTACCTTTTTTAGAAAAGTATGTAACTAAGAGTCAGTATCACACTGTAGTAGGTGACCACGAAGATTTAAAAAAGGATTTGAAAAGTAAACATAAATAATATTTAATAGTTTATGTGAATACAGTTTCCTTAACTTTAAATGAAATATTAGAATTAGCTAAAAAAACATTATTAGCCAATGGTTGTGATGATGAAAATGCTAGTATTTTAGCTGACACAATTATGAGAGCTGAAAGAGATGGTTCTGTATCACATGGATTATTTAGACTACCGGCTTATGTTTCTGGTTTAAAAAGTAAAAAGATTAATGGTAAAGCAAGACCTGAATTACAAAATGTTGCTCCAAGCATAATTAAAGTATTAGGTAATAATGCAGTTGCCCCTATGGTTTTAAGCATAGGGTTACCAGCCGTTATTGATTTAGCTAAAAAAAATGGTGTAGCAGTTTTGGCTATAACAAATTCACATCATATGGCTGCCCTTTGGCCTGAGACAGAATATATTGCAGAAGCAGGACTTGTTGGTATTGCTTGTACTTCTTATAAACCAGCTGTAGCTCCAGCGGGTGCAATAAAACCTTTATACGGCACAAACCCAATTTCTTTTGCTTGGCCAAGACCTGGCAAAACTCCAGTTGTCTACGATATGGCAACAGCTTCAATGGCAATGGGAGAGGTTCAAATAGCAAAAAGAGAAGGGCACAAAGTCCCTCTTGGAACTGGCTTAACTAAAGATGGTAAAGAAACAACTGATCCTGGAGAAATTGCTGACGGTGGTGTTATATTACCGTTCGGTGGTTACAAGGGATCTAGTATAGCAATGATGGTAGAACTATTAGCTGGAGCATTAATTGGAGAAAATTTTAGTTTTGAAACTGCAGCTAAAGATAACAATGATGGTGCTCCTCCAAGTGGCGGTGAATTTATTATAGCAATATCCCCAGAAAAAATTTCTGGTAAAGGTTGGGACAAACATGCAAATCAATTTTTTAATAAAATGTCAGCAATGGATGGCGTTAGACTTCCTGGTGAAAGAAGACACAAAAATAGACTAGATAAAGGTCCAAGAAACATTAACGAAGAGTTGGTAAATAAAATTAAATCATTAAGCTAATTCAATTTCAATAGGTGTGTGATCTGAAGGTTTCTCTTTTCCTCTAGGGTCTTTATTAATATTAACATTTTTAATTATATTCAATAATGAGTTGGACACTAAAAAGTGATCAATTCTCAAGCCATTGTTTTTTTGCCAAGCACCTCTCATATAATCCCAATAAGTATAACCTTCTTTATCACCATGAATATGACGATAAGCATCATGAAAACCTAGATTGATCATTTCTCTTAATTTTTTTCTTATCTCAAGTCTGTATAAGGCATCATCTTCAAACCCTTTAATATTGTAAGCATCTTCTGCAGAAGGGAGAATGTTAAAATCGCCACCTAAAATAATATTTTCATTTTTCTTTGAAAGAGTTTTTAGTTGTTTGGTTAAACTATCGAGCCATTCTTTTTTGTAAGAATATTTTTCTGTATCAACAGGGTTGCCGTTTGGTGTGTATATATTAATTATTTGAATATTTTTTTTCTTATGTTTTACTTCTGCTGAGATAATTCTTGATTGTTTTAATTTATCCTTAATTAAATCTATTCTAATATTATTTAATTTTTGTTTAGAGATTATTGCAACACCGTTATAACTTTTTTGACCAAATACATGACTCTCATAATCTAACGAAGAAAAATCATCATATGGAAAAGTTGGATCTTCAGTTTTAATTTCTTGCATCATAACAATATCAGGAGAAAATTTTTGTAAGTATTCTTTAATATTTTCAATTCTAGCTCTGACAGAGTTTACATTCCAGGATGTAATAATCACTATATAGAGAATGAAACACCACAACCGCAAGAAGATTTGCTTTGTGGATTTGAGATTTTGAATTGATCACCAATTAGTTCAGAAACAAAGTCAACCTCAGAACCTTTTAAAAGATCAGCTGAAGCCTTATCTATAAGAATATTTTCATGTTTTAAATCATCAGATGCTAATTCTTTGTCAAAAGTAAATTCATACTGAAATCCAGAGCAACCACCTCCTTTAATAGCGATTCTAAAAAATGATCCAGGATCTTTTTGTGACAACAAATTATTAATCTGTTTTATAGCTTTATCTGTAAATTTAATTTCTTTAATCATATAACAACACTGATATTACTAATATAATATCAATTTATTGAATTTAAAGTATGAAAAACTACTCAAAACTAGGACTATTTAAAAGTAAAGGGCGCATATTTAAAGAAACCAGCTCTCTTTACAGAACACCCTTTCAAAGAGATAGAGATAGAATAATTCATAGCGCTTCATTCAGGAGATTAAAACATAAAACACAAGTATTCGTTAATACTGAAGGTGATCATTATAGAACTAGAATCACTCATTCAATTGAAGTTGCTCAAATAGCTAGATCTATAGCTAAATATTTAAACTTAAACGATGATCTTGCTGAAACTTTAAGTTTAGCTCATGATCTTGGCCATACACCATTCGGACACGCAGGTGAAGAAGCCTTAAATGAATGCATGCAAGAATATGATGGATTTGATCATAATCTACAAACACTTAGAATTATAATGTTTCTAGAAAATAAATATCTAAAATTTAAAGGTCTTAATTTAACTATAGAAACTTTAGATGGCCTATTAAAACACAATGGACCTATTAAAGATCTAACTTTAGTTAAAAAACTAATAGGACTAAATAACTTTAATAGTAAAATAAACTTTGATAATTTTGCATCCCTAGAGGCACAAATTTCTGCTATTTCAGATGATATAGCTTATAATAATCATGATATTCAAGATGGTATAAGAGCCAAGATGTTTGACTTAAGTGAATTGGTTGAAATTAATTTTTTTAAAGATATTTATAATTCACATAAAAAAAATATAAAAAAGAATAATAAAGAAATTTTAATATATCAGATAATAAGAGATTCAATTGATCTAATGGTTAAAGACTTAATTAAAAACACAATAAACAATTTAGAAAAAAATAAGATTAAATCTTTAAATAAATAGAAAAAATATGGAACTAACATTAATATATACGATTGTTGGATTTGCATTGGCTGGATATAGCGTAATAGCAAATGACTCAATACAAACTCTAGGTACTTTTATTGCCTCAAAACAAAAGTGGTTTAAGTGGTATACACTTGCTAGCTCAGCATCTTTTGTAATGATTATTGCAATTACTTGGGGATGGTATTCTTATGATGGAGATATTTCTTATGGAAGATTAAACAAAATACCTTTTCAAGAAATTCAATGGTATCATGCTGTTGCTCCTGGAATACTTTTACTACTAACGAGAATTGGAATACCTGTATCTACCACATTTCTAGTCTTATCAGCATTTGCTTCAACTGTTGTGCTTGAAAAAATGCTTATGAAGAGTGTTGTGGGTTATGGATTAGCAGCAGTTGTAGCCTATATAGCATGGATAATTATTTCAAAATTTATTAATGAAAAATTCGATGAAGTAGAAGATAAATGGATTGGATTTTGGCGTAACTCAGTTTGGCTATCTTCTGGTTGGCTATGGTGGGTTTGGTTATCACATGATGTTGCGAATATTGCAGTTTATTTACCAAGACAATTAGATATTACATTACTACTAATTGTTTTGGGATATTTTACTGGTCTAATATTTTATATTTTCTATATACATGGAGGGCCAATACAAAAAGTAGTTTTAGACAAAACTGGCACTAGATATGCTCGATCAGCAACAATAATAAATATTATTTATGCTTGTGTACTTTATTATTTCAAAGAGTTGAATGACCTTCCAATGTCAACAACATGGGTATTTGTTGGACTATTGTGTGGAAGAGAGCTTGCAATATCAACAATGAATAAAGACTACAAATTCAAATATGTCTTTCCACTAATTGGTAAAGATTTTATAAAGATGATCTTTGGATTAAGTGTTTCTGTGGGAATTGTACTTGCA
>CAJQRZ010000008.1 GCA_905612435.1 uncultured Candidatus Pelagibacter sp. | reverse complement strand
TGATCAAATTTTTATAAATGACGAAATTACTATCGGATCAAATAGTAATGCTACAATATCATTCCTTGATAATTCAATTTTAACATTAAATAATGAAAGTAGTTTTGTTATAAAAGATTTTGACAATGTTTCTCAAAACCCAAAATTTATAATATTAATTAATAAAGGTAGTTTTAGTTTTGAGTCTGGAACAATTGCTAAAAATAAAGATGGTATTATGAAAATTAATCTTTCTGAGATGGAGGTTGGTCTTAATGGAACTTTGGTTAGTGGCTCTAACACTGATGAAGAACAACGAGTATCTCTCGTGGAAGATTCAATGGGAAAAGTAGGAATATTGAATATAACTATAGGTGATAAAACTACTACGATCACTGATCCATCTAAAGGTATAACTCTATCTGGTGACAACACAATTGAAGAAACTATTTTGAGTAATGAAGAAACAAATCAAATAAAAGATTTTATAAAAAAAGCTACTGTTGATGCTCAAACTGAAACTGAAGAAGATATTAATCGTGCTGTTGCAAAACAACTAGCAGCAGGAACTATTCCTGATGCTAATGGTGATGGAATTTCAGATGCAGCCGATATGGATTTATATAAAGAACAATTATTTGAATTTAAAGGAGTTAGAATGGGATACTACATGGAAATGTCTAGTGGTAATGATGTTAGCCTTATGTCAGATATGATTAGATACTCAGACCCGAGTCAATCTATGCAGCTAATGCAGGGGATGATGGATTACGATCCAGCAAATGCAGCATTGATGATGGGTGAAGTTTCTAGAGAAGGTTTTGATGTATTTTCACACATGAACAATGCTGGGGATGTTGATGGAAACATGATTTATAAAGGTGGCAATGCAAATTTTGATGATGTTAGGGCTGCTCTTGTTTCAGGTATGATGCAAGACACTTCTGGAGAATCAATTGATACAATGGCTAGAATAATGGCAGACAGCGATCCATTAATGAGTTCTTATTTGATTAATGAAATTACAAATTATGGAGATAATAATTCTGATAACAATTTGTCAATGAATGTTTTAGCTTCTTTTACAGAAATGGCGCCTGATAAAATGGACGCCTATATGCAAGCCGATCCAGATATGATGGGTAGCTTTACCCAAAGTGCATTTCAAAATGCTAATGAAGGAGATGCTGCAATGATTGCAGATATGATGCAGCAAACTAGTGGAAAAAATTCAGCTTATTTGATGAGTTCAATGATGGAAAATAATAATACAATGATCACTTCTGTTTATGGAAATTTAGCAGAACAAAACTTTGATATTTTTAATCATATAGAGTCAGCAAAGATGGACCCTACTACACCTGGTAATGATCCGTTTTTTCCTACACCAGGTACAGATAATGATCCATTTTTTCCTACACCAGGTACAGATAATGATCCATTTTTTCCAACACCAGGTACTGACCCAGCAAATATGATGGCCACACAAGACAATTTTTATAATGATTTAAAAGGTCAGATTTTTTCTGAAATTATTAACAACAGTGATCAAACCGCAGCTGAAATTACAGCAGAAATGATGATGAATAGTGAGGGTGATAGTGCCATCTTTATGATGGAAACTATGATGGAAACTAATCCTGAAATAATCGGGAGTGTAATGCAAAATTTTGTGGAAGACGATTTTGATATTTTTGATCATTTTGAGGATACCGGTATTAAAGAACCAACTGATGACATTGCTTTAGAAAATCCTGAAGACACTGCAGTAAATACAAGAAGACTAACAAAAGAAGAAAGAGTAGCAGCAAAAGCAGAAAGAAAAGCTGAAAAAGTAAGAATTAAAGAAGAAAAAAAAGCAGCAAGGTTAGCTGCTAAAGTACAAAGAAAAGCAGAGAGAAAAGCAGCAAAATTAACAGCAAAACAATTAGGAAATGAATTTGGTATCGATATGGTAGAAAGTAACCCTGATCTCCAAAACTTTAAAACTGAAGTGTTTAAAGACATGATGACTTATTCTAATGATAATACCATGGGTACGATGGCACAATTAGTTGCAGGAGCTGATGCAAATACAGCATCATTAATTTTTGAAACAGTTGTAAGCGAACAAAATAATATGAGTGCTGATGGTGCTACACCAAAAAATAATTTTGCTTTAGATTTAATGAACAACCTAAGTACCTTTGATTCAACTATGGTAAGCACAATGTATGAAACTCAAGGAGATCTTGTTAATGATATGATGAGTACTGCAATGGAAAATATATCAACAGAAGACTCTGGCGCTATTGCTAATATAATTTCCTCTTCAGGAAACGATCAAATGAATGAGATGGTTTTTAATAATATAGCATCTTCAAATGATCAAAGTTTAACAAGCAATATTTTTACAAGCCTTGCTAATACTGAAAGTGGAGCAGATGCAATAATGGCTATGGCGTCAACTAATCAAAGTCTTTATGAAAACATGGCACAAGATGTTGATCCATCTTATATGACAGCATCATCATTATATACAAACACAGCTGCAGAATACAGTACTGCTGCCGCTGTCGCAGCAGCAACTGGTAATGATACAACTACATATGCTGCTGGTGCTATATCTTGGACAAACTATCCTATGTCAATGGGTACTTATTCTACAAGCTCTTATATAAGTATAAGTGGAACTGCCACATCTATGAATGGAGTAAATTATTCAGCATCAGATTTACCTGATGGATTAACTATAGATTATACAAGTGGTTTAATTTTTGGAACACCAGCGTCTCCTGGAAGTTGGAACTCAACTATTACTGCAACAGATATGATGGATTTTAATAGTTTTGCAACAGCAAGTTTACCTTTTGAAATTATTGAAGATAATAGTGGAGGTTATAATGCTGCTGGAGGTGGTGGTTTATCATTTATGTCAACTCCTTATCCTCCTGCAACTTTGACAGTTAATAGCCCAATTACACCTATTTATCTTTATACAACAGGCGGGACCGGAAATATTACTTATACAGTAACAGGTTTACCAATGGGTTTATCTGTGTCAATCACTGGTTCAATTATTGGAACTCCAGATACTCAAACTTTTTCATCAAGTAGTGTAACTATTATTGCTACCGATCAAGATGGCAATACTGCAAGTACAAATCTTACTTTTCCTCAAGTAGATTCTAATGCTGCAGATGGTGGTGGAGATCAAAATGGACCCATATGGGCATCATATATTTATGGACCTGCAACACTAACAAAAGATAGCGCAATGATGGATATGTTTCTGGATGCTACAGGAACTGGACCTTTAAGTTTTGTTGCATATAACTTACCACAAGGGTTGTATGTTGACGGATCATATATTAAAGGAACACCTGCATTTCAAACTTATAGTTCTACTAGTGTAGAGATTAGAGCAACAGATAATAATGGCACTCAGACTAAATATGTTACTTTCCCAACAATATCTGGTAGTAGTGGTGGTGGTGCAACTTATGGAACGGTTTCTTTAGATACCCAGACTTCAAATCAAAGTGTTACAGCATCAAACGCTATTGATATATCAAATCATACAGCTTCAATGACAGGTGGAGGTAATTTAATATATTCAGCTAGTGGTTTAACTATGAGTGGTTTGGGTATAAATTCTACTACCGGTGCAATAACAGCTGCAGCAGGTATGGCTACTGCAGGCACTTATAGTGTAATCATCACCGCACAAGATGATAGTATGTATTGTACATCAATAAACTACGCAACATGTAAAGCAAGCTTTGCGAGTTTTGATATTACAGTAAGTGGTGGTGCAACTTATGGAACGGTTTCTTTAGATACCCAGACTTCAAATCAAAGTGTTACAGCATCAAACGCTATTGATATATCAAATCATACAGCTTCAATGACAGGTGGAGGTAATTTAATATATTCAGCTAGTGGTTTAACTATGAGTGGTTTGGGTATAAATTCTACTACCGGTGCAATAACAGCTGCAGCAGGTATGGCTACTGCAGGCACTTATAGTGTAATCATCACCGCACAAGATGATAGTATGTATTGTACATCAATAAACTACGCAACATGTAAAGCAAGCTTTATGAGTTTTGATATTACAGTAAGTGGTGGTGGTGGAGCGACAATTACATTTTCGACGGCCTCATCACTAGGTACTGTAGGTGCTGGAGACAATATTAATGAAACAATTGATGCATCAGCTAGTAATTTTGCATCTATTACATATTCATTTGTAAGTACTAATGATGGACCAGGTGCATCTCAAGGAATAACAGGAAGCACCGTAACAGGAACGAATATTACAATTGGTAGTAATTATATCTCCGGTATAGCTCCAAGACTATATGTGGCTGCCACATATTCATTCGGAGTTACTGCGACAGCTACAGGTGCTACTTCAAACAATAGAACTTTTACTCTTGATATAACGAGAGATGTTACCTGCGTATCACCTACATCAAATATCTGCACATAATGCTTTTAAGTAAAAACGCGTTACAAAATTTTTTTTTAATCATTTTAACAATAACAGTGAGCTTAAATGCAAGTATTAATCCTTTATTAAATCAATTTTCCTCAATCAGTTTTATTATTTTTTTTTTGTTATGTTTAAAAAATAATGAGATTTCGGATGCAATTAAAATAAATTATATTAATAACAAATTTTTTTTCTTAATTTTTATTATTTATCTAAGTTATTTAGTCTTTAAAATAATTCCATTACCTTTAAATTGGATTGAAGTTATTGCTCCTAACAATTATGACCTCTACTCTTCTATTAAAATTGATAAAGAATTTTGGCCATTAAGTATTGATCCAAGTAATTCATATTTCTCTATGCTAAATTGTATTAATTATTTAATAATTTTTTTAACATTTCCCTCATTATTTAATAGAAGTAAATATTTAATGAAATTTTTATTTTTTTTATGTGTTTTAGGATTTTTTCATGCAATTTTTGCAACTTACTGGATGCTGATAGGCAATCCATCAAGTTTTTTAATTGAAAAAATTCACTATACACACGCAAGTACGGGGTTATTTGTAAATAGATCTGTTTTTGGAACATTTTTATTTTTATGCTCTTTTTCAGGATTATATTATATTGTAATTTTTTTTCAAAAAAATAAAACAATAACTTTTAATTTTATTGAACAAATAAATAGTAAAATTATTTTTATAAGAATCTTTATTATTTTTTTAAGTATTGGTATTTTAACAACTTGGTCAAGATCGGTAAATTTTAGCTATGTTTTAATCTTATTTTCTTTCTTATTTTATTCAAAAATAAATTTTAAAAAATTTATTAATCCTTTATCTAGTGTGATTATATTTATTTTAATATTTGATGTGTTGGTGCTTGGAGTATTTTTTGGTAATGCAAAATTAATTGAACGATATGCAGAAACTACAATTGTCAGTGAATCAATTAGGCTTGATTTTCATGTATTTGCACTTGATCAATTTAAAAATTTTTGGTTATTTGGTTATGGTAGTGGAGCTTTTGAACAATTATTTAAAATTTTTTATATTTTGCCTGAAAGTAATGGTAATTTTTCTGTAGAACATGCTCATAATGATGGGTTAGAATTGTTAGGAGAAATTGGAATTTTAGGCCTAACAATATTAATTCTGTTATTTATCATTTATTTTAAAAAACTATTAAAGGGAAATAACAATAAAAAAGAATTTGCCAGATTTATATTACTATCTTTATTGTTATTAACTTTATTTATTCAAAGTTTGGCAGATTTTTCTATGCATACTCCAGGTATAGCAATTCTATTAATGACCTTATTATCAATAGGTTTAATTAATTTCGAAAAAACAATTTCTATTTAAATTTTAAGCTACGCTATTATTCTTTAAACTCGCTTGAATTTTTAATATACCAATTGTCTTGTTCTTTTATATATGGTTTGTAAGTTTTAAAAAGAGTTTCTGAAGGTGTTAATAGACTAATTACATTGTTCCATTTTACTAAATTAGTTGTTGGAATAAATACAATATCATTAGGTAATATATAAAAATTGTTTGCAGCAATGAAAGCAGCTGGATTATTTAAATTAATTGTAAAAATATTAATATGTAAAAATTTTGTTAAATCTTCTCTCATAACATAGATTTTTTTTGTTTTAGCAGTTGCTTTATTTATACCTTTTGTTGCCAATAATTCTGTTAACGTTAAATCTTTATAGACTGCAATGGGTCCTGAAGTTGTAAATTCTCCAAAAGCATAAGCTTGATCTGTGTCTGTCTCTGATACATGCAGAACATCATCTTTTGTTAAATAAATATCTAAATCAGTATTGTTCAAATTTAATAATTGATATAAATCTATTTCATAAACTTCTTGACCCCTTCTTAGCAATGCGGTTTTACTATAACTTTTTTGATCTTTCACATAACCAGCTTTTATAAGTGCATCTAACAATTTTAATGGTTGCTCTGATAATAGAATTGATAATGGTCGATTAATTGATCCAGTAATATATACATAAGCACTGTTATATTGTTCAATCTTAACAATAGTTTCGGGTTCCTGATAAAAAGTTTTTAAAACTTCATTAATAAATACTTGTGCTTCTTCTTTCGTTTTATCTAATATCATAACTTGACCAGCATAAGGGAGTGTTACATCACCATTTGGGCTAATTGTATAAGAGCCCTTGATGTCTTCAACGTCTGTTATTTCAATATTAATAACATCACCAGCACCAAGTGAATAATAGTATTTATTATTTTTAATTAATTCAGTTAATTTTTGGTCTGTTTGTTTTTTAATCTGTGTTATTCTTGGTAGCGCCGAGGTATTAATTTTGTTAATATTATAAAATTCTAATGTAACTCCGTTTTGTTCTAAACCTAGCTTCTTAGCATCTTTGCTTGTGGGTTCTTGTTTAAATCCTGTAGAATTAGTACAAGCCGAAATGATTATAAAGAATGATAATAATACGAATCTAAAAAGCATATTAATTTATTTATATATTATTTTATAAATAAAAATATGTTAAATATGAATTCATATATATAGTTTTATGAAAAAAAAAATTAAAATTTTAAGAATAACTCATACTTTAGATCCAAGTCATGGTGGAATAGCAACTACACTTGTTGATAATTCTATTTCACTTTTAAGTTATGGATTAAGTGTTGATATATTAACATATGATCCACACAATTCAGTCTTTCATAAAACAAATAAAATAAAAATAATTAATAAAGGACCTGGTTATGGTGGGTATGGTTTTAGTTTAAAGTTATTAATTTGGCTATATAGAAATAGGGATAAATATGATCACTTTATAATTGAAGGTATTTGGCAATTTAGCACTTTATTAGCTAGGTTATTTTTAAAAAAAAAATACTCAGTTCGTATACATGGACAACTAGACCCATTTTTTTCTAAAAATTTTCATAAAAGAATTAAAAAACAAATATATTGGATGTTAGTTGAAAAAAGTAATTTGATGAGCTCAAATTCAATTTTATTAACGAGTAAAGTGGAAAAAGATTTAATTAACAAAACATATGTAAATACAAATGGAATTAAAAAAAGCATTATTAATGATGGAATTTTAAAGCCAGAAATTAAAAAAGATAAAGTAAAAAAAAATTTTTTTAAAGCATTTCCTGCTTTGATAAATCAAAAGTTTTTAGTGTTTATTGGAAGATTTGATAAAAAAAAGGGTTTGGACACATTGTTAAAAGCTATTGTAGTACTAAAAAAAAAGAAAATAAAATATAAATTTTTTATTGGAGGAAAAAATAATTCTTACACAAAGTACCTAAAAAAGTTTTCAAATGAAAATAAAATAGATGAATATATAGTGTGGTCAGATAAACTATCTAATGATTTAAAATGGGGAGCTATATGTGCCTCGCAAGGAACAGTTTTAGCCTCTAATGGTGAAAATTTTGGTACTGCCCTTGTTGAATCTTTAGCTTGTTCAAGGCCAGTTCTAACAACAACAAAAGTAAATATTTACAAAGAAATTATAAATAACAAGGCTGGTTTTATCTCAAATAATAACACTAAGTCATTTGAAAAAATATTGTCAAAGTTTATAAAAATTAAAAAAAAGGATTTATTAACTTTAAACAAAAACTCTTACAAATGTTTTAATAAATGTTTTAATATAGCAAAAAAAAATTCTTTAGGGGATTACTTAAAAAAACAACCCTGATACATCTAGATTAAATTTCAATATATATTAAATTTTTAATACAAAATTAAAGATTTTTTCCTTAAAGAAAAAAAAAAATTGAGCAAATTTCAATACTTATTCGTACAACTTGTTGATTACCTCTGACGGAAGAATTCTTAAATTTTTTCCAACATAGATAGCACCGTAATATGTTAAATGATGTCTATCAGGGCTAATCAATCTTCCTTGTTTATCTGTAATAATGATAGTGTTATTCTCATCAACTAATACATCTAAAATAGATATATAATTGTTTTTAGGTATAAGACTTTTATCCAGTTCTTCAGCTTTTATTGTTTTTTTTGGGAGTTTGTTCCGAAGGAGTGCCCGATTATTTTTTTCAATCCTAGTAATCCAATTCAAGTTATCTCCAAAATTTTTAATTCCTACAAAATAAACTTGATTATGAATTTCATTAGATTTTTCTATCACTTTATTTATACAGTTTTCTTTGGTCAAATTGTAATCAACGCCCGCATATATCACTAAGTTTGATTCTATAAATAGTCTTTTACCTAATTCAGTTTTAAGTGTTAAGCAGATATCCATATCATCTCGATAAATTAAATCTATTTTATCCATATCATAA
The DNA here is from genome assembly GCA_905612435.1 of uncultured Candidatus Pelagibacter sp. GTDB lineage: Bacteria > Pseudomonadota > Alphaproteobacteria > Pelagibacterales > Pelagibacteraceae > Pelagibacter. The sequence continues at coordinate 7,453 of CAJQRZ010000008.1, read as the reverse complement.
GTTTCTCTTATGACATTTATTATGTCGCGCGCGCTCGAATTTCCTATCACCAGAAGTCTAACGTTAGAAGATTCTTTATATGTTTCACGTTTAAATGCAAAATTTCTCATGTTATAAGAAATATGCATTTCTGCTGGCTTAGATGCATCATCAAATACTCTATACATAAAACCATTATTTTTGTGTGCACTGTATCCAAAAATTATAATTGTTATTGCTACTATGATCATAGAGTATGAAAAAAAAACCCTTGATACTACTTCTCTTTTTCTGAATGGTTTTTCCACATAATGCCAAGATAGAATAGCAAAAAAAAATGTGAGCAATATTAAAAAGAAATTTATTAAAAGTGTTGGGGTTTTTTCTGAATAAATTTTAGCAAACGATAACAGCGGTTGATGCCAGAGATAAGCTGAATAACTAACAAGTCCTATACCTACGAGCAACTTTAGACTGAGCCATCTTGCAACAAATGTATTTGTGTCCGCATAAAGAATAATAAGAACAACACCTGACACTGGTACTAAAGCATATATACTTGGGAAAGGAGTGTTTTCATTAAATCCTAATATCGATAGTAAAATAGCTAACAAGCCCAATGTAGAGAGAAAGTTGTTCGCTTTAACTCCGTATCTGCGTACTCTCAAAGCTGTAAATGCACCCATGAATAATTCCCATGCTCTTGTAATGATTAAATAGAAATTAGCGTTAGGGTATTCACGCCATCCATATTCACTAAGAGCTAGACTTATAACCGTTATCGCAATGATTATAATTAGTAAATATTTTTTGGCAAAATGCCAGATGAACATTAGAAATAAAGGAAAAAATAAATAATATTGTTCTTCAACCCCTAAACTCCATGTATGCAACAAAGGTTTAAATTGCGATTCTAGCTCCCAATATCCACTAGTTATAACTAAAAGAATATTATTAACAAATAAAACACTAGCAACGAGTGACTGCCCGAAATTTTCTAGTGGATCTGGTAGCATCCACGCCCAAGCAAATGGTATACAGACAAGCATCACAAAAAATAATGCTGGCAATATCCTTCTTGCACGACGTTCATAAAAGTTAATGACACTGAATTTTTTTTTTTCGATATCTTCAATTATGATTGTAGTAATCAAATAACCGCTGATAACAAAAAACACATCAACACCAATAAATCCACCACTAAATAAATCAAAACCAGCATGAACTAGAATAACAGGAATTACAGCAAGAGCTCGTAAACCGTCAATCTCAGGACGATATTTCAAAAAAATATTTTCATTAGTTGACTCTTAATTTAATCGTCAAGTTAAAACTGTATAATAACTACAAGTTTATAATTATTATTTGACATCTATCAAGTGTAATTAATAAGAAAGTAAAAAACAATAAGGACTGGTGTTCGTTGGAGGGGTATGAAAGTATGGCCTAGTTTTTTTTGAAATTCATCTAATTATTCTAGTTATATTTTTTGCCAGGTTGGTATATAATCAAATAAATCTAATATATAATAAATATTTTTTAATATAATCCGAATGCAGAAAAAAATTATAGTGTCCAATGGATTTAGTAAATATCCATTATCTGATGTTGCGGCAGAGTTAAATGAACATCATTATTTAAAACTTCTTATAACTGGTGCTTATCCTATTAATTCAATTAAAAAAATAATTAACCGTCTATCATTGGATAAAATTAATTCCATAAAACGTCTTTACTTACGTTCAACACCTTTAAAAGATGAACTTATTAATTCACTATTAATTCCAGAATTGGTTTATTTTTTTGGTGTTTTTATAAAAAATAAATTTGAAAATTTTTTTGAGTTTTTAAAAAAATTACAAATAGGAGATAAAGTAATAGAATATAGTTTTATTCATTATCAAAAGTCAGCTAGTAAAATTCTTAAATCAAATATCTCAAATTTCAAAGATGTTGGAATATTTTTCTTTAGATCGGGCTTTGGTGGTAAGTCATTAAATGTTGCTAAAGAAATGCGTATGAAAACAGTCTGTTATCATGGAGGTGCACATCCTATGTTAGAGCCTTACATTATAGAAAATAGAGGAAAATTACCTACCATTAATAACTTTGCAAATATTACTAAAGGGCATTTTGATAATGAAGTAATGGAGGATTTAAAAAATACTGATTACATTATTGCTGAAGGTCATTGGTCAAAAAAGACCATAATTCATTCAGGCATAAATCCTGAAAAAGTTTTTGAAATAATTTCTGGTTGCTCAAATTTATTTATGGATATGATAAAAAAAAATAAAGAAAAAATTATTAGAGATAAGTTTGAAAAAGGTAAAAAACTAAAGTTATTATATGCCGGAGCATTAACCACAAGAAAAGGATTTGATATTTTAATGGAAATATTTGAAAAATTAGATATTTCACTTGTCGAGCTTACAATTATTGGAGGATCAATAGATGATAAATTCTTGAATAAATTTAATTCTTTTAAAGAAAAAGAAAATGTTAAATATTTAGGTCATCTATCATATGAAAAAATGGCTTGTGAAATGTTGAAAAACCACATATTTATTTTTCCCTCAACTTCAGAAGGGGTTGCTAGAGTAGTTAACGAATCTTGTGCTGCAGGTATGTTTCCACTCATTTCTACAAATATTGGAGGTTTCGTTAAAAATAATGTTAACGGTAGATTGTTAGACCCATCAAATATTGATAGTTGGGTAGAGGCAATTAAATATTTGTTTAATAATCCAAAAATCATCGAAAACGTAAGTAAAATAAATGTGGATCTATCTGTAAATAAATTTAATCAAAATTATTATGGCAAACAATTGATGAAAATTTTTGATAATTTAAATCAAGTAATTGATAATTAAATTATTTTAATTTTCTTTCTAAAGATTTCTTTAATTTTTATATTAATTTTTGTTATCTTAAACATATTGAAAATCAAAAATATCCAAATTTTATCTAATGTGTTAATTTTTCTATTTTTAATTCTTTGAAAGTAGAGGGATAATTGAAAATTGTGTGCTTTTTTATTACTACTTTTCCCGGTAATAGAATCACTGTGAATTCTAAATGCACTAATAATATCATCGATATATTTAAAATTGTAGTTATTTAAATAAGCATCCAACAATATTTCAGCATCCCATGAGATTTTATTGTGCTTGTTAAATTTTATACCTTCTTCGAAAATTTTTTTTTTATAGAATGTTGCTTGATGGCAAATACTACACATGCTCATAATTAGTTTTTCAGGTGAAAATTTCATTGATATAAGTTCTTTAATTAAATAATCATTACGATCTACAATATATCCATTTCCTATAAGAATATCAGGCTGCGTTTTAATTGCTTCAACAACAATATTTAATTTGTTTTCTAGGAAGTAATCATCACCATTTAAAACACAAACATAGGAGTTATTGATGTATTTTAGAGCTTTATTTAATCCATCTGCAGCTCCTTCGTCTGGTTCTTCAATTACAAAATTAATATTTTTATTAAATTTTTGTTTAATTTCATTATAAATTTGCGAAGGTTTGGGGTTAATTAGTATAATCTCACATTTAACATTTGATGAAATTATACTATTTAAGCAGATCTCGAGATACTTCTCACAACCCAAGGCACTAACTAAAATACTAAACATAATCCGATAATGTTATTGAATGCTCAATTGATAAAAAAATCATTTAATTTATTTTTTGTCTTTTTTGTTAGCTCCACCTTCTAATGATAATATATATAAAATAAGTATTGATATTTGAACCTCTAAATTTCCTCTCGGTCCAGCACCAAAGGGTGAGACAAATAAAGCATAAAAATAATTTATAATCCAATAATGAAAAATAAAAGGAAGATAATTGGAATAATTTGCATAAATCTTTGTAATTTTAAATGTTAAAAAAAACCAATAGATCCCTGCAAAAATACCCCCCATGACCATGGAACCAAACAAGTATGAATGGGATGGGATATATATACCGTATATATGTTGCATTTCACGCATTGTAGGAATTTTTTTTATATAACCAAAGTCGTATAAAAATTCAAATTGTTTTGTTTTATACACCATACCTACATCTACGGGGTATGATCCATGGCCGATTATTGGTTTGTCTTTAATAGCAAAGAAGGCAGAAACTAAATCACTTCTAGAATTCACCGCAACACCAAAAGATCCCTTCCCTTCATTAAAATTTTTTTTTGCCATTTTTTCAAAATTTGATGAAAATTGACTATTTGGATTAATTTTCGTAACTAAAACTCCAAAAAAAATAGTAAAAAACATGTAGATCAATGGAAGAAACATAAAAGTTGTTTTCTTATTAAAAAATTTTAAATTCCACTTGCTGGAATTGTGAACTAATAAATAAGTTCCTAAAGCAAACATATAAATTAAAAGTAGTGATCTAGAATTGTTTACTAATGAAAAATATGCTATAATTAATGAAAATATAATTAAGAATAATTTAGAAAAATCTTCTTTACGAGATAGCGAAAAGATTAAAACAAAAGTAATTAATTGGGCCCCAATTCCCCATTTCCAAGGATTATTAAAGAAAAAATAGTTATAGTCAGTAAAAAACCATATTATAATTTTTCCAAAAATTGTCCCTATAACAAAAGATATTACTCTTTTAAAATTTTTATCTGGGGTAAGGAAGCGACACAAAAAAACTATTGTTGAAAAAAAAACTATATAGGTAGCAAGACCTTTTAAAATTTTATCAAGGTCGGTACCGTTATATAAATCAGAAAAAAATTGAATTAACAAAATTAAAAAAGTATAAAATAATAATTTTTTTTCAAAATCAGTAAAATTTAATTTAAAAAAATGAAAAAAAATATAAATTATAGCTATAATTTCTCCAATGGAAATTTGCCCAATGATAACAACTTTTTGTTCAAACAATATTCCAAACAAAAAAGTAAAAAAAAGACTATTTTTCATTTATAACTTATATTAATGATTTAATTCTTTATAAAAAAGAATATCTTTTTGCATAACGTTTGCTGGTGTATTTGTTGCTAAACTTTGTTTTAAAATATGAAAATTTCTATCTTTTAAAAAGGCAATAATTTCATCTTGAACTGGCTGATTTTGATACATTTCTTTTTCCGAAACTTCTATTAATAAATAACTAGTTTTTTTTAATATTTTTTCGGAACCTTTTAATACTTCCAGTTCAAACCCTTGTACATCAATCTTAATTAAAATTGGTTGAATGACTTTCTGATTAAGTATCATCTCATCTAAAGTTTTTATTTGAATATTTCTTTGATCTTTGATTTTGTAATTAATATTTTGAGTAATATCACTATTGATCTTAAAAAAAGATGATCCATCCATTCGTTGAGTAACAAAAAATTCCTTTGTTGATGGATAACTTCCTAAAGCAAAATTATAAAAAAATATTTCTCTTTTATAACTAAAAAATTTTTTTTGCTTTTCTAAAATTTCTTTTATTGGCTCAAAAGAATGTATGATCTTATTTGGAAAAAGTTTCTCTATTAACAGAATAAATTGACCTTTATTCGAACCTATATCGATAATCGTTTCAGGGTTAGTATTTTTAATTATATTTTCATGCTCGATGGTTGCTGCAATTCCATTAAATAAACCCTTTATCCATAATTTACATCTGATTAATTTTAATAATTTACAAAGTTTTTTGTATGAGAGCATTTATTTAAAAGATTATATTATATATAAATAAAGTAAATATGATTATTGTAAAATCAAATATTTTTTTATGCTAAATTTTTCTAAGATACAAAACACCAGAATTTATAAAAATTTTATTTCACAGGTGTCATTGAATGCATCATTGACATTTATACAAATATTTTTTCCACCCTTAATGATTATGATTTATGGTTTAGAAAATTTTGGTATTTGGATTTTTTTAACCGCTATCCCTTCTGCTTTAACTATAATGAATTTCAATATAAATTTTGCTGCTAAAACTGAAATGTCTATACATCATAATAAAAAAAACATTAGAAAAGTTAATAAAATATTTAACAATTCTATTATTTTAACATTTATATTTGTTACTTTTCTTGCGCTAATAACAGCCATAATAATCAATTTTTATGATTTTGATTTAAATATTTTAAAAAACTTTTACCCAAAAGAGCTAAATATCATTTTATTTTGTATCTGCTTGTCTTTTTACTTAAATTTAATTAATGATATTTTTAAAACTGGTATTACTTTTTGGGGTAGATTAGATGTGGATACATACCTTGAAATGTTTTTTGATTTTTTTACCAAGCTACTTATAATAGTTTCTGGACTTGTATTTAACGACTTATTCTACGCCGCAATTGCTCTTTTAACTGCAAGTGTACTTAAAGTAATTGTTTTTTATTTTTTTTACTTAAATTATAATAAATATCTAACATTATTATCTTTTAAACTAATATCAAAAAAACAAATTACTAAATTGTTTAAGTTGTCAATTCCCTATTATTTAGAGTCAGTTGCAGGTGTAATTAAGAATAGTTTTCAAATTATTTTACTTGGTATTTTTTTTAATTCTCAAGTTTTAGGACTTGTGAGTACATTGAAGACATTGTTTTATTTTTTACCCATACGATGTTGGGGGATTGCTACAAAAACATTATTTTATGAGTTTACAAAATTATATTCTGAAAAAAAATTTATATTGTTAAAAAAAACTTATATAAAATTTTTAAAATTTGGATTGATTTTTATCAGTGTATTTTTATTAACTTCAATATTGCTTGGTGAATATGTTTATAATTTGTGGTTAAATAATTCCTATACATTAAGCTACTTTATATTATTACTAATTATATTTGATGTAAGTTTTTATATTTTGGGTGGCTCTATGACTATAGTTAATAAATCAATAAACAGGTTCATGAAAATAAGTATATTTCAGATAACGATTAATTTAATTATTATTATTGTGTCTTATCTCTTTTTTTATTATCAGCACTCTTATTATTTGTTATTTTTATTTAACTTAACTGGTTCAATTTTAATCATGTTTTATAACGCTTATAACGCAACAAAAATAATTCATAAAAAATTATGAAAAAATTTTTTGCACTTATTAAAAAACCAACTGATGTTCTGGAAGTTTATTCAATTATAGAGTTTTATAAAATTCAAGATGTAACTTTATGTGTTAAAGATTTAACTTGGTCCACATATCCTGTTTTAAAAAAATATTGTATTTCTAAGATTAAAAAAAAAGTTTCTAGATTTAAAATTGAAAAAATTTATGATAAAAATATTGCAAAAATAAACTGGTTAAAAAAATTAAAAAGTTTTAATCTTGTAGCTTTACCAATAAACACTAATAGGAATTTTTATGAAATTTTTGACAGATTAAAATCTAATGGAACTAAAACTATTCTAATTAGTGATGGAGTTATAGATAGCTTTAATATAATTAAATATGTGTTAGCTACTAGAAAAAATTTAATTAGA
>CAJQRZ010000007.1 GCA_905612435.1 uncultured Candidatus Pelagibacter sp. | reverse complement strand
CATACCATTTTACAGCATGCATAACCGCATCTTCTGATGAAGTATCATCTCTACTAAGATATTTGGGTCTTAACCAAGGTGAAATTGCTCCATTTTTTTTTGAAATTTTTAAAATTTCACTATCATCAGTGGTAACAAAAACATCTATAATTTCACTGATATTTTTAGCTGAACTAATTGACCATTCTACTAAAGTTTTATCTCCAATTTTTTTTAAATTTTTTTTTGGTAATCGTTTTGAATTCTTTCTCGCTGTAATTAAGGCAAGAATTTTAGGTTTCATAAATTTTAAATATTTAATACTAATATTAATATTATTACATACTATTAATTTTTAATTAGAGTGTAATTAATAAGCTAATTTTTAAATATATATCGTTCAATAATTGAACAGTAAAGGAATAATGCAATAAATGTTGTATAAAAAGGAGGTTTTATGTAGTATATAAATGAATGAAATTTTATATGATTTATTCCAACCAGTACGCAACTGGTAATAAGCCTATTGGAATAGCTTCACTTTCTGCAATTTTAAAAAGAGAGGGCCATGACTTTAGACTTTTTGATTGCACACAATTTTCAATTGATAGAGAAGGAACATTTACAGATTGGAATAAATCTGGTGAAAAAACGTTACAATTCATGCAGGCTAAAAATCACGAAAGATTACCTATAAGAGAACAAGTTTCATATAGCGAACTTATAGATAAAGTTATTGAGGACATAAGTATCTATCAACCCAATTTGATAGGACTCTCAGCTTTGAGTGATGACTACCCGCTTGGCTTAAGAATAATGGAAAAAGTTAAAAAAAAATTTTTAAAAATACCAACAATCGCAGGAGGTGTTCATGCTACAATTGATCCGGCTGGAGTGATTGCAGAAAAATGCTTTGATATGGTTTGTGTTGGAGAAGGTGAATATGTAATGTTAGATCTTGCAAAAAGAATTACCTCTAATAAAGATTTTTCAAAAATTAAAAATTTATGGGTAAAAAATGCTGATGGTACAATTGAAAAAAATGCTGTTAGACCTTATGAGCAAAACTTAGATCTTTTTCCACATCCTGATTGGTCAATTTATCCAGATACTGCTTTTTACAAACCTTTTAAAGGAAAGGTGTACAAGTATGGTGATTTTGAAATGAGTCGCGGTTGCCCGTATAAATGTTCATATTGTATAAATGTTCAAATGCAAGCAATCTATAAAAAAACAGGAGAAAATTATCATCGAGAAAAAAGTATTAAACGGGTTATAGAAGAAATAAAATTTGCAATAAAAAAATATGATATAGAATTTATAAAATTTTGGGATGAAACATTTTTATTAATGTCAAAAGAACGTTTGGAGGAATTTGCAGAAATATATGCTAAAGAAATAGCATTACCGTATGTAATAGAAACTACTTCTCAAAGTATTACGCCTTTTACAGCAAATTTATTAAAAAAATCAAATTGTAAAAGTGCTTCTTTAGGTCTTGAAACTGGAAGTCTAGATTTAAGAAATGGTATACTTCATAAACCAACAGAAAATGATATATATTTAAATGCCTTTAAACTTTTAGGAGACAATGGAATTCAAAAAGTTTCATACAATATGCTTGGTTTACCTTATGAAAAACAAGAGGATATATTTAAAACTATTGCAATGAATAAATTATGCAAAACAGATACACAAGCTGCAGGGAAATTCTATCCTTACAAAGGAACCCCTATAAGAAGAATGCTTATAGAAAAAGGATTATTAAATGAAGAAAAAGAAAAAAAGTTACTAAAAGGCTATGACTTAAATAGTCTAACAGATTATCAATCTGTCTTAGATTTTGATTCAATTGATACTGACTTAAACCCTGATAATTTGAATAAAATTAGTTTATTGTTTGGAACTTATATTGTCTGGCCAGTTAAACTTTGGCCTTTAATTGATATGATAAAAAATTCTAATAAAAAAGATAAATTTATAGATGTTTTGTGGAAAAAAATAAACGATGTCACTTATTTCAAAAAATTTAAACAATGGCCTCAGGATTGCAAAGCCTCGGAATATCTAATCGAGAAAAAGTTTAATTATCAATTTGAAGATAAAAATACTGACGAATTTTATAATCTTTTAATTACTATTTGGGATAAAGAATTTAATCATGAGATTAATGAAAAACTTAATTGGATTAAAAATGATATGTTAAAACCCGAATTTCCAATTCCAGAAGACGAAGAAGAATTAAAGATTTTTCTTGGAATTCAAAAATTTTCTTCAAAGCAAAAAAGAGATTTAAGACAAGAACTTAGAGATATTGCTAAGAAAGATAGCGAAGCATATATTTAGTTTTTTAAAAAAATCTTTCTTTTATTATTTTTATCATTTTGTCTGTGCCATTAATATTAGGTTCAACACAATGATGATATGCAATATTTTTTTCATAATTGATTATATTTTTATTTAATTTGGATAGAATTTCTTCTTTATTAAACAAAAAATCTTTTTTTGTATTCAAAGTCATATACCCACATATTGATGCTTTACTTTTGGTATGCTCAACTTCATTTTTAGTCATAAAATCTGAAATAAAGCCTATAGCTCTTTTTTTTAAAAGAATTGCATCATCAACTACACTTGAGTCAAAATTTGTTACCAAAAAAGCTTTATAAATAAATTCTCTAGTTCTCAACTTAACAACTTTAAAATCTTTGAAAAAATTTTGAGCTTCTTCAAGATCGTGACCTGGGTGGATACATATTATAACTTCTTTATTAAATTCTTTAGACAGTTTTTTTAAAAAATTTTCTAAATGATGATAATGTAAAGATATTTGTTTTTCATCTAATTCACCTCTAAACTCTTTTTCTTGCCAATAATTTAAGTTTGCATTGAAATGTACAATGTAATCTTCATTTAATGAAAATTTATTATCGAGTAAAATATCATATGACCTACTATTAATTAAGACTAATTCTTTTGTAAAAAGTAATTTTTTTTTATAAAGAAAATTTTTAATTGGGTGTTTAAGTATTTCTTCAAATACATATCTATCACTAATAAATCTGATATCTATTTTTGAAACTATACCTAAAATGCCTAATAAACTCGTAATTTTTTTAAAAAAAATTTTGTTATACCAATTAAGAAATTTAAAAAAATGTTTTATTGGTACGTGTTGCGTCATCCCAAATCCATGACCAAAATTCGATATTTGAATTTGTTTTATATTGTGCTTTTTCATTAGATAATGTGTTTTAATATCTTGAAAAAGTTTACGAAATTGATTGATAGCTATTATTGTCTTGTCTTCTAAAAAATCAGAAAGCTCCTCACTATTTTTTGGATTAAAAAGAACAACATTTTTTGGGACGTGTTTATAGATTTCTTCATAATTATATTCTTTTTTCATCCATTCTTGGCTATAATTTGGAAAAAACTTCAAGTTATCATCATTAATGAAAAAAACTTTATCAAAATTTTTTGAAAGTTTTTTCCATATATATTCATTAACATTCATGTGTGCTTTAATACCTGAAAAACTTCTAATAAGTGCTAAGTATTTTTTTTTATTTTTCACAACAAAGACTCATAACTTATAATTTCTTTTATTTTTCCATCTACAATATTTATAATTTTTTTACAATCTTTCAGTATGTTTATTCTGTGAGAAATTATAATAATTGTCAGATTAGCTCCTAGTGAGAAAATATGATCCATTATTTTTTTTTCATTTACAGCATCTAAAGATCCGGTAGGTTCATCAAAAATTAATATTTTCGGTTTAAAATATAGAGATCTCGCTATACCTATTCTTTGTTTTTGACCGCCTGAAAGCCAAACTCCTCTATCCCCAACAATTGTGTTTTCTTTATTGGGTAAGCTTTCTATGAATTTTTCAAGTTCTGCTAATTTAATTGCATTATTAATATCTATTACATTTATATCATTTTCATTCACTCCAAATGCTATATTTGATTTTATAGTGTCATCAAACAAATAAACTTCTTGTGGTATATATCCAATTTGTTTTTGCCAATTTTTTTTTGACAAATTAATATTTTTCTCATCAACTAAAATTTCACCCTCTGTAGCATTTAATAGTCCTGCTATTAAATCAATAAGTGTGCTTTTGCCTGCTCCCGATTGACCTACAACACCTATAGTTTCACCATAATTAATTTTGAATGATATATTGTCAATTACTCGTTTTTTAGAATTTGGATAACAATATATTAAATTTTTAATAACTATTGAATTATTAAATAATATATTATCTGTGCTATTAATTTCTTCGTTGATCTTCTCAATATTTTTTTCTAATTGATTTATTTGTTCTGAAATCAAATTAAATGAAGGTGTTAAATATTTTAATCTCGTTATAGAAGACGTAACCGTATTAAATGAAGGCATTAATCTAATTGCGGTAACTGATATTAAGGTTATAAATGGAATAAAAGTGCTTTGATCTCTATCCAAAAAAAAAAAGAGAACACTAACAACAACAATTGTTAAAATTGCAATTATTTCTAAAAATAATTTTGGCAAAGTTATAATAAAACTTTGATAAAAATTATATTTTTCTACAACTTTAA
>CAJQRZ010000006.1 GCA_905612435.1 uncultured Candidatus Pelagibacter sp. | reverse complement strand
AGATCAAAACTTGGAAACAACTTTATCCTCTCATCCATCTGAAGCAAAAGAAGATGAACCTCGTACCGAAGAAAAGGGAATCGATTATATGGAAGAGGAAGATTATGAAAAAAAAACTATTGTTAAGGTTAGAGTAACCAGTAAAGAAAAAAAAATAATGAAGGATAATAAACGTAAGTTGAAAGAAACACACTATTTAAATCACTGTCAAATTTGCTGTCTAGCGACAGATAAAACGGTTAATGAAGATTTTTTGGTTAAAAGTTTAGGAGCTATCAATAGAAGAAAATTGATGGATGTACATCACATCCATTCGATAGGAAAAAATGGACCCAAAACTCTCCTAAGTAATATGCTGGTATTGTGCAACAATCATCATTATGGTTTTGTTAATTCTTATGGACATGCTATGGAAACTTTGAATTTGGTCCATGACTTATTGAAACAAAAGAGAGAAAAAACAGTAGCACAACTAATAAGGAAGGACGGAACTAAAGAACCTATTTCAGGTTATAAAATAACAATGACTGAGAATGATTATGAATTATTTTTCACTGAGAACCATGTTAATGAATTTCTCAAAAAATAAATCACAAATTAGCCTTTATGAAAAAAAATGATTTTGTTATTTATGAGAAACAAAATTAAAAAATGACCAGACCCGAACCTAAATACAAAAAAGTTGATAAGTGGGTTTATGGTGAGGTTAAGGAAATCAAACTAATAGGTAAAGATGATGGGTTTGAAAATGGTAAGCATTATTTCGTTTTTTGGCACAATCATAATGATGAATCTCGAACTACAAATGTTAGTCACAAAGAACTCTTTGATTGGTTTCGAATAGATCAAACAGAATTTGATAAGAAATTTATGAAAGATGTTGATTAACACAAATCTGCCCTAAATCCAAATTACCATAAGATATGTCAAGATTCGTAGTACTTTTCCTAGTAGCCATTTCAACTCAAACATTAGTACAAAATAAAAACTGCACAGGTGTAGCTGAAATGAATAGCCTTATTAATTTATTAAAACCCGAGTTTCCTAAAGCTCAATTTGTGATTAATAAAAAATGCAAAATAGAAATTGTTAATTTGAAAGAGCTTCAGCAGCTTTGAATAATATAAAAACGACAAACTGGATTAAATCTCTTACAGATCAAGCTCAAAAAGAAAATTGGTGTGTGAGTTGTGGGTGTACTACTTGTGGGGCAGAATTTTTTAGATCAAGTCTTATAAAAAAATGTTTTCAAAATAACAATCTTCCTTTTCCAAATAAAACAAGACCTTCTAGAAGATCTAAAAATCTTATTATTGTTGATCTCTTCAGTGATGACATAAAATTTTGTGTTAAAACTATAAGTAAAGAATTGGCAAATTTAAATGCAGTAGATATAGATCAAATAAATACAGGTGCATTAAGACATATTTTTCAAGAAATTTACGGTAGAATTTATATAAAATTAATCCAAGATATTCTTGGAGATAGTCCAGCTGGATATTATTTAAAGTCTATGGAAGCTCATTCAAAAGAACGAGAGGAAAAATATAGAAAACATGAAATAAATAATAGCCCTAAAATACTTGAAGAAAATAGAAGAAGAAAAAAAGAATTTAAAGAATTTAAAGCCAAAGCTCATGCTAAAAGAATAATAAAATATAATAAATTTTCTTTTATAAAAAAATATTGGTTTAAATTTAAAATGAAGATGAAAAAACCCTAGCTACCACCACAAAGCAACAGACAACAAGCAACGGGAATTGGGAATGAGGAATTAAAAAGCTTTAATCTCAAGACCTCCAAAGTTAAAGCACGCTCAACCACACCGAAACCAGAGGCGGGATACATAAAAAAACTATCTCTATACGTGTTTCTGCTTTATGAATAAAAAAAATCAATGAAAAATAAAAATGAGTTTTTAAACTATATGTTAGATCTGTTGGAGCCGATGGGCGAGCTTTCCTACAAACCCCTATTTGGAGGTTATGCAATATGTAAACACGATGCAGCCTTTGCGCTTGTCTTTGATGGCACGGTTTATTTCAAGACGGATACGACAAATCGCAAGGACTATGAATCTTACAACAGCAACCCACTCACATATCGAAAGCAAGGCAAAACAATTTCTCTTTCTAACTTAGAAGTCCCCGCTGAGGTAATGGAGGATCAAGATAGACTTCTTCAATGGGCGAATACAGCGTATAAGATTGCAAAAAATGTTAAGAAAAAAAACAATAAATCTAAAGATAAATGAAAAAACTATTTCTCATTGATCCATATCAAACAAAAATTCCCACTGATTCACGCACCTGACTTACTTATAGGTTTGTGCTAGGATACTAGTTCATGAAAAAACTTTTAGGGATCGTGGTTTTTGGTTTGTTGTTGAGTGGGAATGCTTATGCAATTAAATTTTCAAAATGCTTCACTCTTGAAAGTACTATTGAAGGAGAAACACGCACTAATTTTAATAGTGCTAAATTTGAAGATAAATATTTTCAAATCAACGAAAATAATTCTGTTTCACAGGTAGTTATCTATTCTGACCAAGGAATTAAAGACAGAGATGAAGCGACTAAAAAAATTTTAATTGATGAGGGTATAAACCCTGACTCAATGACAGCAAAAAAACTTTATCAAACTATGTATAATTTAACTTTTATTAATGAAGATTATGCTGAGGCTGAATTAATAAAACCAATTGGCGTTTCTAAAATGAAAACAACAATTACATTTGATTTTAAAAAAAAGACTATAACTAGATTGAAAGAGTTTAAAAAACCATCCGATATAGTTTATAAATTTGGGTACTCTTCAAAAATGCAATGTGAATTTAACTCTTCTACTGGATCAAGTGATGATGTTGCAAGCAGTGGCTCTGGTTTTTTTATTAACAACAAAGGTTATTTCGTGACCAACAATCACGTTGTTAAAGGATGCAAACAATCGAAAATAACATTTAAGGAAGAAGAAGTTGATGCAGAATTAATAGCAACAGATGAGACGTTAGATCTAGCGTTATTGAGAGCTAAAGTTAAACCCAAAGACTATTTGAATATTTCAGATGAACCACCTGAAAAAATGCAGAAAGTATTTGTTGCAGGATATCCTTTTGGCAAAGGGTTAAGTGATGATTTAAAATTCACTACAGGAATTATTAGTGCTGTTAAAGGATTTGCTGATAATTCAAATCAAATTCAATTAGATGCTGCGATTAACGCAGGCAATAGTGGAGGACCTATTGTCAATGAAGATGGAGATTTAGTAGCTGTGGCAGTATCAGGTTTGGATAAAAGTCAATCAGAAGGTATTGGCTTTGGTATTAAAGCTTCATCAGTTATAAACTTTCTAGAAGTTAATAACGCAAAGTATTCCTCATCAAGCTTAATTAATTTTGGATTTGGTGAAAAAAAATTAGTCAAACTAATGGAAGCAAGTACCGTCTATACTTTTTGTAATTAAAATAAAAAACCTTAGCTACCACCACAATGCAACAGGCAACGGGAATTGGGAATTACAGACAATTGACCATAAAACTAACCTTAATACATCAAAGACTCTGTATCCGATATCAGGTATCATGAAGCATGAAGAAAGCGATAGTGATCGTGGTTCTAAGATAAATGAAAATAAAAGAAAAACACAAAGATCTTAAAAAAAAAGTAACTATTGTTGAAAAAGAGAGAAACTTAAAAAGAGGACAAAAAAGTTGGTACGATTTAAGAACATTAAAAAAACTTAAATTAAAGATGAAAGATAAGCTGTCAAAAAAATAACAAAAAGAAATAATGAAAAAACTTTTAGGGATCGTGGTTCTGGGTTTAAATCAACTGATTATAAAAATTCTAATTAAATCCAATAATTAAGAGAAAAGCTGTTTTAGAAATGAAGACAATATAATCAAAATAAAAAATATAGTTTTAATTTCTAAGAGACTTCCACCAATGAGTTATTGGCAAATTAATTAAGTCAAATATCTCTCCGATCATTGGAGTGGCAATATTAACATTTTGTTTTTTAGCTTCATCAGTGACACGAATTATTGGCTCATCCCAAGGATGTATAGCTAAATCAAATTTACCCCAATGAATTGGAAAAAGAACCTTTGCATTTAAGTCGATAGTCGCCTGAACAACTTCATCAGGAAACATATGAATCTTTGACCAGTTAGCGTTGTAAGCTCCATTCTCAATAAAGGCGATATCAAAAGGACCATACATACCCCCAAGCTCTTTAAATGTTTTTGAGTATCCACCATCACCACTAAAAAAAACCTTCATTGTCCTAGAGTTTATAATCCACGAACCCCACAAGGTTTCATTTCCATCTGACAATCCCCTACCACTAAAATGTTGTGCTGGCGTTAATATAAATTTAATCCCTTTGTAGTTTTCACTATCATGCCAATCTAATTCGCTAATTTTATTTTTATCAACTCCCCAGCTTTCTAGATGAGCTTTAACTCCAAGAGGAACAAAGAAATGATCAACTTTTTTTGAAAGATCTTTTATTGCTCTTGTATCTAGATGGTCATAATGATCATGGGAAATAACAACCACATTAACCTTAGGTAAATCATTAATAGTAATAGGATTCTCTATTGAAAATGGTTTTCCAAAAATTGGGATTGGAGAAGCTCTATTAAAAACAGGATCTGTCATAACGATTAAGCCACCTGTGTTCATCAAAAGAGTTGAATGGCCCAGCCAAATAAACTTACCCTCTGTTAAATTTTTGATTTGAAATTTTATTGATGGAAGAGATTTTAATGGGTTCTTGTCCTTGGCAGGAGAAATCCAATCCATTAAAGTAGATCTTTTCTCATTAGGGTGTGTATTTACACCACCCATACTTACAGTTAGAGGATTTAAATTTACAAATTTACCGTTAATAAAATTTTTTGAATTTTGAATAATCTTTTTACTATCTCCGTCAGGAAAAGCTCCAAATTGAGATGAAGTTTTAATAAATATAAATATAGCAAAAGCAATAAAAGCCAAGATAATGACGATAAATATAAGAGTTTTAAAAATGATTCCCATTATTACTTTTTGTTAAGTTAAGTTAAATTACTTCTAACTAATAAAAAATTTTAACCAAGTAAATATTTCATTATATAAAAAAATAATCTCTTGTTATAAACTCAACAAACTAGAGGTGTATAAAGACCCGTTCCATCAGCCATGTGCCATAAACTTTGCTACCACTCACCAAACCAGGTTCCCACAAAGTTGTTTGATCCTATTTACCTTGCTTAATTAACGATGATATAAACATAGTGTCCCACAATCGAGCGGGCATCCAGCGCTTTAAAAATATTAGTGATTTAGCTACTATACCAGGACGGTAACGAGTTTTAGGTCGTGGACTCATACTGACTTTATATATAAACGCAGCAAGTTTTGTAGGCGACCATGTGCCCCAGGCATTAGGTTCAAGTGCTGCATGTGAAACTTTACTAATGCCTCGCATTAACTCTTTAAAAAGTTAAGCATCATTTTGTCAAGAATTCTATCCGACAATAATCTTCTTGACCAAATCATTTGCTTCGATGTTTTACCGACTTCATAGCTTGTTTTAGGTTTTTTACTTTTTATAATTTCAAGAACGGTATCTGCAATAACTGACGGTGGTGATGAATACTTTGGGTTATTGTCTCTAGATTTTGACCATGCTACCAATGTTTTTGTCATTTCGGCATAAGGACCGTTTCCAGAACGCTTAACCATACTATCTACAAACGTACTTATAAGCTCTGAACTTATAGCGCCTGGTCTGATTAGAACTACTTGGATCCCAAAAGGCTGCAACTCTACACGCAACGAACTAGACAAGCCTTCTACCGCGTGCTTAGAAGCAACATACCAAGAGCTTATAGGACCGTGAACTTTTCCGGCAATAGATGATGTATTGATGATTTTTCCCGAACCTTTATTTCGCATATAAGGAATTACCAATTGCGTCAATCTTGCCAAGCCAAAAACATTGACTTCAAATTGCTTTTTTGCATCAGCAATGTCAGTTTCTTCTAAAGAACCTTGCACTGCTATTCCTGCATTGTTGAATAAGACATCAACGCCACCGTGTTCTTTATTTATTTTGCTTACTACACTCTCTATTTCTTGCTCCTTAGCAATATCCATTTGAATGGGAATGCATCCATATTCCTTTAATTCATTTAATTTGTCTAATCTTCGGGCTGCTGCATAAACGATATACCCTTCTTTTGCTAGTTTGATTGCCGTTTCTCTTCCCATTCCAGAAGACGCTCCTGTTACTAAAATAACTTCTTTGTTTTGCATATTCTGACCTCTTATTAAAATAAAACCTTTATTATAATAAAGCAATGTGTTTTTAACTATATCCAAAATGCTGAATATCTAATCATTTTTGTAGAAGATCAGGGTGGATTAAGAGTTTTAAAAGAAATTAAAAAACGGTTTGGTAGTAAAGTTGCTAAAATAGTTGATGAATGCAGTGATACTGTAGCAGTTCCTAAACCACCTTGGCAGGAAAGAAAAAAGAAAAAACTTAGAAGATAAAAAAACCTAGCTACCACCACAAAGCAACAGACAACAAGCAACGGGAATAATTATTACAGAAGTACACTTTGAGTAACACTTAAAGTGTCAGCTCAAGGTTAACATAAGCTAACATAAGTTAAAGGGCTTTAAGAATTTGTAATAAAAATTATAATCTCTATATTCCAATTATCATTTAGTAATGAAACTTTTCCAGGGGGACATTATATTTTGCTCAAACTTATCTTTTTCTCCCTGGATTTTAATTCATAATTTTTTTTCATATTTTTTTTCGCAATATTTTTTTATTATTTTTTTTAAAGGGGCCGAATTTATGAAAACAAAAAAGCTGGGACTAACTGTCTGAAACAGACATTATATAGTAAACTATTAGGATCCTTTTCTGTGTAAAGGGGGTTAGGGGTCTAAATACAATTCAAAGTTGAGATTTGGTCTGGGTCCTACTTATTTATTGAAACTAGATGATAACTAGATGATAGAGCTCTAAAGGACCACTAAATCCAGTTTTTGTTTCCCTAATCTTTCATTACCATTCTCAGTGACAAGATACGTTTCACCCAAATTCATCGCTAATTCATTGACACTATCCATCAATATCATGTGCATGAAGAAGACATTACCAGGTTGGATAACATAAGGATTACCAGTGTATAGCATTGGCCAGTCCATCCAATTTGGAGAAAAAGTTGAACCCAATGAATAACCGCAAGCATTCATTCTTGCTTTATTATACCCAAGGTCATCAAATGTTTTTGCATGTAGATCAAATACTTCACCAACTGTATTTCCTGGAATTAATTTTTTTTCACAATTTGTAAGAGCCTCAACACAAGCTTCGTGCATTTTTATATGTTTTGGATCTGCTTTTCCTATCGGAATTGTTCTGAACATTGCTGAATGATAGTGTCTATAAGCTCCAGCCCATTCAATGCTTAATTGATCTCGATTTGATAAAATTCTTTTTTCTGATTGGTATCTACATAGCAAAGCATTATGACCAGATCCTATAATATAATCATTTGCTGGATAGTCTCCACCACTTTCCAAAACAGCTTTTTGCATTTCAGCTAAAATTTTTGCTTCGTTTACACCAGCCTTAGTGTATTTCCATGCTTCATCAAGTGCATTATCTGCAAGTTCAGCTGCTTTTTTAACATAAACAATTTCTTCTTTTGATTTAATAACTCTTAACTCGGTTATTAATTCTGATTCATCTTTAAATTCACAATAATTTTCTAGAGATTTATTTAATTTTAAAGCATTACGACCTGTCATGCCATAAGCCTCATATTCAATTCCAATTTTTTTTTTTTTTAAATTAAGTTCATTTAAAATTATTTTGAGGTCATCAGTTGGATTTGAGTTATTTTTATCTACCCAAATTCTTATATCTTGAATATTGGAAGTATTTTGTGCCTGTCTTAAGTCAGGTGCCCTAGTTAAAAGAACTACATTTCCATCTTTGTCTAAAACTAAAGTTTGAAAAAAAACATAACCAAAAGTATCATAACCTGTAAGCCAATACATAGACTCTTGTCTAAACATTAAAAGAGCATCAAGGTTTTGCTCGTTCATTTTTCTTAAAACATCTGATTTTCTTTTTTGAAACTCTTCTTTAGAAAAGTGTAATGCCATTAATGAATAATAGCTTTGGCTGATCCTAAGCTATCTATTTTTCCAGTGTATAGCCCTTTACTCAAAATAGGCACAACACCCACTGTAGACCCAGTAAAAACATAAAAATCTTTACTAAGATTGATTTTATCTTTCTTAAGTTTATTAAGGACAAAACGTAGAGAATTTAATGGATTAATATAGACAGTATTTGTATTGCCATTTACACTTTGTTTTATTTTTTTATTAGTAATATTTGTTTTTAAATTACCAATGTTAATTCTTTTAAATTTTTTCTTTTGACCTATTAAAAATTTAACATTTGCTCCAAAATCGCTGCATAAATCTCCAAATGAAGTAATTCCTTTTTTTCTTTGTCTATAACCAACAACTTCAATGCAGGGAGCCATATGAGAAATATATTTAAAAATATTTTTTTTGGTGATTAGTTCTTTTGATGAAAAGAAAATTTTTTTAATTAAGTAACAAACTTCAAGCTCTATTCCAAAAGTTGATTTATTGATTTTTACTTTTTTTCCACTTTTTAAAAAATTCTTTTTAAATATAGAAGCATAAAATGGTTCTTTTTCATTAAGTTTTTTCATTACAGGAATTCCAGTACCTGCAGCTTTAAATCCTATAATTGGATCGGAAACTTTACTTTCACATAATTTTCTTAATTTTTGAGCTTCACTTAGTTTCTTTGTAAACCTTAAGGGTAATGGTGCTATTAATTTATTATTTAAAAAAGCTTTAGTTAGTTTATTTGCTGTAATTTCTAATAAAGTTTTTTTCATTATTGTAAGTTTAATATAGATGCTGGGTCCAGTCTAGTGCCAAACCAATTAAGCCTGATATCTAAATGAGGGCCAGTAGCTCTTCCGGTAGCACCGACAGTTCCAACGACATCACCTTTTTTAATATGATCACCAACATTAACAAAAATTTTATTCATATGCATATAAAGTGTAGAAATTCCATGACCATGGTCAAAAATTAGTGTTGCACCAGTATAAAATAAATCTTTTTCTGCTAATGTCACAATCCCGTTGTTCATTGCTTTAATTGGTGTTCCTTTTTTTTGTGCAAAGTCTAATCCATAATGAGGCCATTTAGGTATTCCATTAAGAATTCTTTGACTTCCATAAACACCAGTAATTATTGCATTATCAACAGGAACAATAAATTTTTCTTTAAAAAAAGGCAAATCACTATCAATCTCTCTAGCTAGTCCAATTAATTTATTCTCTCTTTTTATTCTTGCATAAAACTCTTCAGGAGGTGTAACTTTTTTTTTAGGCAAGCCTTCTATTTTTTGAATATTATATTTTCTTTTTTGTATTTTTTTTATTATTCTTTTATTGCCCTCAGTAATAGTGATGTCAAATTTTCTATCTTTTTCTATTCCAAAAGCAAAATAACCATTTTTTGAAACTTTTATTTTTTTTTTATCAATTAAAATATTTGTACCAGGGTTAGTCTTTCCTATAATGAAGTGTCCTTGAGTAAACTTACCATTAAATTCAGCTGCATTTACTTGTGTAAAAATTAAAAAACTTAGAATAAATAAAAATCTATTCATTACTTTGCGGTCCATCCCCCATCTATAATCAATGAACTACCTGTAATCATTGATGAAGCATCAGAACCTAAGTATGTTATGGCAGTTGCTATGTCACTTTCTGTAGCAATTCTTCCTAATGGAATATTTGAAAGAGCATATTTCTTGAAAGACTTATTGGATAAATATTTTTTTGCCCTTGGTGTATCAACAAAAGTTGGACACACGCTGTTAACTCTAATATTATATTTAGCTAGATCAACAGCCATACCTCTGGTTAAACCTTCTATACCAAACTTTGTCATGCTATAGACCGTTCTATCAGGTCCTCCAACCAGGCCAAACATTGATGAAGTATGAATTATTGCACCACCTACTTTTTTCCTGTTTTTTAGTTTTAACATTTTATCTGTACAAAGTTTCGCAATATTAAAAGCTCCTTTTGTGTTTACATTTAGTAATGTTTCAAGTGATGATTTTTTTACTTTTAAAAAAGGTTCAGGTAAATTTGTACCAGCGTTATTAACAAGTATATCAATTCTATTTAAATTTTTGATAATTTTACTAATCTTTTTGTAATCAGTAACATCACATTCAATACATTTAATTCTTATTTTTAATTTTTTTTTTAAAGAGCTGAGGTCATTTTTGTTTCTTCCAAATGCAACAATAGTAGCTCCAACTTGATGCATTGCTATGGCGGTAGATCTTCCTATTCCTTTTGTAGCACCTGTTACTACTGCAATTTTACCTTTAAGGTTTATGTCTTTTAAGAATTTAGTCATTATTTAGCAGTCCAACCTCCATCAACCATTAGTGAAGTTCCAGTTATTGAGTTTGAACTATCTGCAGCCAAAAAAGCTACTGCTGTAGAGACATCATTCTCTTGAGCGGCTCTTCCAAGCGGAATATTATCTAACATTTGTTGTTTGAATTTTTTATTCTTAAAGAAAGCTTTAACCATTGGTGTTTCAACGAAAGTGGGGCAGACGCTATTTACTCTAATGTTATATTTTCCTAATTCAAAAGCCATTCCTCTTGTTAATCCCTCAACACCAAATTTTGTCATATTATACACACTTCTTATTGGAGCGCCAACTTTTCCAAGCTGTGAAGACATATTAATAATTGAAGCACCTACTTTTTTTCTATTTTTTAGTTCAACCATTTTCTTAGTACATAATTGCGCAACATTAAATGCAGCTTTCATATTTAGTTCAACTAAATATTCCATATTCTTTTTTTTAACTTTAGTAAAGTGCTCTGGTCTATTTGTGCCAGCATTGTTGACCAGTATATCCAATCTTTTAATTTTTTTTAATATACTTTTAAATTTATTTAGATCAGTAATATCACATTCAAATTTTAAACATGATCCTTTTGTTTTTTTAATAATTTTTTCAACTTTAGTTAAGTCAGATAAAGTTCTACTTATTATAATAACTTTAGCACCAGCTTCTGCTAAGGCAATTGCACAGGCTTTTCCAAGTCCTTTGCCAGCTCCTGTAACCAAAGCTGTTCTACTTCTGAGATTAATTTTTTTAAACATTAAATAATATTTGTAAGTCTGTATAAATTAATTGAATTGCTACAATTAATATAGCTAATAGTCCAACCCAAGCTATCCATTTATATTCTTTAATCCATTTTGATATTAAATTGGCTGCTGTTGCCATTAATATTATAGATAGAACTAAACCAAAAATTAATAAAATGTAATGATCACCTGCAGCTCCAGCAACTCCTAAGACATTATCCAAACTCATTGTAAAATCAGCTATTAAAACTGTCCATATAGCTTTAATTAAACTTGAGTTATTTACTTTAATATCTTCTTCTTTGGATGAATTTTGAATGACATCAACATAAAGTTTGTAAACTATGTAAAGTAATAATAGGCCACCAACTAATCTTAATCCTGTAATTTGAAGTAGATAAGCTGTTATCATTGTTAAGATAATTCTTAAAATTACAGCACCACCAATACCCCAAAATATAATTTTCTTTCTTTGATCACTTGGAAATTTTGAAGCAACCATTCCAATAATAATCGCATTATCACCTGCAAGAACCAAATCTATGAAAACTATTTGAGAAAATATGATTAATTGATCGTGCATTATTAATTATTCAATATCATGTCAGCACCTTTTTCTGCAATCATTATTGTTGGTGCATTGGTATTTCCAGAAGTAATATTAGGCATAACAGAAGCATCTATAACTCTTAAATTATCAATTCCATGCACTTTTAATTCATCTGAAACAACAGCATTTTCATCATTTCCCATTTTACATGTTCCAACTGGGTGAAATATAGTTTGTGCATAATTACTTCCGGCCCTAACTAACTCTTCATCATCCTGAATATTAATTCCAGGTCGAAATTCTTCAGGTTCATATTTTATAAATTCATTACTTTCTAAAACAATCTTTCTTATTAATTTTAATCCAGCGGCAGCAACTTTTCGATCTTCATCACTTGATAGATAGTTCATTTTTATTTTTGGGTTTTCTCTACTATCTTTGCTAATAATATTAATCTCACCTTTACTGGTTGGTCTTATGTTTGCAACAGTAGGTGTGAATGCATGAAATTTATGAAGATTTGATCCACCTAATTTATCTGTACTTATTGGCTGAACATGAAATTGTAGGTTTGGAGTTTCTCTAGAAGTATCACTTTTTGCAAATCCACAAAGCTGACTAGCACCCATAGTCATTGGACCTTTTCTAAAGAAGACATACTCCATACCGATCATCAATTTGCCAATAGCACTATTAATCTTTTTATTTAGTGTTTGAATATTTTTAACTTTATAAACAGGTCTAAACATTAAGTGATCTTGTAAGTTTTTACCAACACCAACGGAATTTTTTACAACATCAATTCCAAGCTTGTTTAGTTTTTCAGCCTCACCAATGCCTGATGTTTGAAGAATTTGTGCTGATCCAATTGATCCTGCACTTAAAATTATTTCTTTATTAGTTTTTATTGTAAAGGACTCACCATTTTTCCAATAAGAAACACTGACAGCTTTTTTATTTTCAAAATTTATTTTTTCAACATGACATCTTGTTTCAATCTTTAAATTTTTTCTATTTTTAATTGGATTTAAATATCCGACAGCAGCACTACATCTTAAACCATTTCTTTCTGTTACTTGAAAATAACCACAGCCATGATTATTACCCTTGTTAAAATCATTAACTTTAGGAATTCCAACTTCTTCAGCCGCATTCATAAACGCATCTAATATAGGTAGTTTTATTCTTTGATCAGAAACAGATAGTGGTCCACCTATATTGTGAAATTCACTTTTTCCTCTTTCTTGATTTTCAGCTTTTAAAAAATAAGGTAGAACATCGCTCCAACTCCAACCTTTATTTCCTAATTGTCTCCAAATATTATAGTCTTGTTCTTGACCTCTTATGTAAAGCAAACCATTTATAGATGAGCTGCCACCAAGAGTTTTTCCTCTAGGGTAGGGTATTGATCTATTTTCCATTGTTTCATCTGGTTCAGTTTTGTAGCACCAATCAGTTTTAGGATTGTGCATTGTTTTGTAATAACCAACCGGAATATGAATCCAAGGATAAGTATCTTTTTCACCAGCTTCTAGCAAAAGAATTTTATTATTGGGGTTTTTAGAAAGTCTATTTGCAAGAACACATCCTGCTGAACCAGCTCCAATAATTATATAGTCAAATTTTTCCATCATATTAGAGTGCTTATAATAGTAAAAATTAGAAATTCTAGTGTTAGAGACACTTATAGCTTCATAATTTAACATATTAGTACTTGTTTTAAATTTATTTTTTTGAAATGGTTGTTTTTTTATAAAAAACACAACAGAGGGAAATAAACAATATGAAGAAAATCATATCATTATTTGTAGGAACTCTTCTTCTAACTGTTATGACAGTTACAGGAGTTAATTCTGCACAAACTCTTAAGTGCCAAACCGTGATTAGTGCAAAAGCTGATGAAGTGGTGATGTTAAAAGATTTCACTGATACAGTAACTGCTCTAACTTCTGGTTCACTTAAGTTCGAAATTATGCCAGCTGGTTCCGTGGTTGGAGTTAAAGAAACATTAGATGCAGTTGACAAAGGATTGATCGATTGTGGATTTGCTTGGACTCACTACTGGTCAGGCGACCACCCCGCAGCTATGTTATTTGGTTCTCCAGTAGCAGGTGCTGGTGTTGGTATTGATAATATTGCATTTCTATCTTGGTTCCAATATGGTGGTGGTAAAGAACTTTACGACCAACTATGGACTGAAATGGGAAGAGATATCAAAGGGTTTATGTTACAACCAGTTGGTCCTGAAGCTTTAGGTTGGTTCAAAGAACCAATCAATAGTATGGCTGATTTTAGAAAGTACAAGTTCAGAACTCCTCCGGGAATTCCTGGCCAAACTTATAAAGATATTGGTGTAGCTTCTGTTGCAATGGGTGGTGGAGATATTCTACCGGCTCTTGAAGCAGGAACAATTGATGCTGCTGAATGGTGTTGTCCTAAACCGGATATGACATTTGGTTTCCAGAAAGTTCTAAAACATTACTACTTACAAGGTCTTCACCAAGTAGTAGTAAATGCTGACTTCTATATTACAGGCTCTAAATACAAAAAGATGTCTGCTTTAGAGAAAAAAGCTTTAGAAGTTGCTGCGAATGCATCTTTATCAAAATCAATGAGTTACAGAATATACGAAAATGGAAAAGCTCTACATGAGCTAACTACGAAGCATGGTGTTATTTTACATGATACGCCAGCTGACTATTTCCCAGCGTATATGGCTGCAGCAAAAGCAGCTTTAGAAAAAAATGCAGCTAAGAACCCGTTCTTTGCTAAAGTATGGCAGTCTCAAAAAGACTTTGCTGATATAGCTGTACCTTTTTGGTCTGGATCTCAAATGTCAAATGCTAAGCTAGGAATGGCTCACGCAGAAACATTAAAATAGTACCTAGATAAAAATAATTATAACTAAAGCGGACTTAACAAGCCGCTTTAGTTTTTTTTTAAGAATTTATTTATGTCAACAAACTACAAGTCAAAAAAACCAATCAAACCTATCAAGCTAGATACTTCAGATGAAATGATTGCTGAGAGGAGAGGTGGCTCGGGATCAATGCCAAAAAATATGCCAAAATGGATGTCATTAACTATTACAAAAATTGATTTAGCAAATAAATGGATTGGTAATGTTGTCTGTTGGATAATTATACCTTTAACTTTTACTATGGTATATGAAGTTCTAGCAAGAAAACTTTTTAATGCTCCAACAATGTGGGCATACGATATGAGTAGATTTTTCTATGGTGCTTTATTTATGCTTGGTGCAGGGTATGCCTTGTCCAAAGGTGTTCATATAAGAGCAGACTTTTTATACAGAAATTTTAAAACTAAAACTCAAGGCAAAATAGATTTTTGGTTATATCTAATATTTTACTTCCCTGGGTTATCTGTATTTTTATATATGACGACGATTTTCTTACAAGAATCTATCATGAGAGGTGAAAAAGGAATGGATACTGCATGGATGCCATATATGTGGCCAATAAAATCATGTTTGTGGTTTGGAATAGTATTTTTACTTGTTCAGGGCATATCAGAGATATTTAAAAGTTATTGGGCTGCAACTCAAGGTAAGTGGCCAGGAGAAAAAAAATAATGTTAGCTGAATTTATAAACCCTGCATTTTTAGGCTTCATACTTATTGGTGTAATGTTATTTTCTATATTTATTGGTTTTCCAATTTCCTTTACTTTAATATTTCTAGGTTTTGTATTTGGATATTTAGGATTTGGTAAATTAGTGTTTTACTTAATGACTTTACAGTTTTCAATGGTCATGACTGAACAAACTCTCGCTGCAGTCCCTCTCTTTGTCTTTATGGGTATAATGATGGAGCAAGCTGGTTTAATGGAAAGATTATTTTCAGCATTTCAATTGATGTTAGCTAAAGTAAGAGGCTCTTTATATTACGCAGTTTTATTTGTTTCAGTTATTTTTGCAGCAGCAACAGGAATAGTCGGTGCATCAGTAACAATTTTAGGGATTATGGCTGCTAAATCAATGAACAAGTCAGGATACAATGTTCGATTAGCTGCAGGAACAATCACAGCAGGGGGAACCCTAGGTATTTTAATTCCACCAAGCATTATGCTTGTTGTAATGGGGCCTATTATGGAAATACCTGTTACAGATTTGTTTGCAGCTGCAATTATCCCAGGAATATTATTAGCAACGTTATATGCAGCCTATACAACAATTAGATGTTGGATAGATCCAAGTTTAGGGCCAGTTTTACCAGTTAAATTAAGAGCAACCAGTATTAAAGCAGTTTGGATTGAATTCTTTATTGGTTTAGTTCCACCGGCAGCACTAGTTTTTGCTTCACTTGGAAGTATTTTATTTGGTTTTGCCACACCAACAGAAGCAGCTGGTTGTGGTGCGATGGGCTCTTTGCTTTTAGCATTAGCATATAAAAAATTAACATTTAAAAAATTACAAGAAGCTTTAGTTAAAACTTTAGAAATTTCTGCATTAATAATGGTTTTGGTTGCAGCATCAAATTTCTTTGGAGCTGTATTCTCAAGACTAGGAACTCCAATGCTTCTTACTGATTTCTTGTTAGGTTTGGAAATGAATAGATATTTAATTTTAGCCATGATAATGGCTATGATTTTTCTTTTAGGTTGGCCCTTAGAATGGGTTCCAATTGTAATGATTATTGTTCCAATAATATTGCCTTTAGTTGAAGCCTTAGGATTTAACTTAACGTGGTTTGCAATTCTAGTTGCAGTTAATCTCCAAACTGCCTGGCTTTCACCCCCAGTTGCTTTATCAGCTTATTTTTTAAAAGGTGTGGTTCCTGAATGGGATCTTAAAGATATTTATCATGGTATGATGCAATTTATGGTTATTCAAGTTATTGGTTTGATTTTAATTATAATATTTCCACAAATAGCATTATGGCTTCCAGCCTATCTATATGGACAGTAGAATTTATTAGTTTAATATAAAATTGTGATTCAAGAAAAAAGCAAAAACAACCTACTAAATTGGGAAATTGTCTCTGTAAACCCAAATGATAAAAAATGGGATTGGAAAGATCTTTTTTGTTTTTGGGGTGTTAATATTCAAAGTATAATTGCTTTTTCACTTATAACCTCACTATACCTTGTTTATGAATTAAATTTTTTGATTGTTTTTTTAGGCTCTTTAATAGGCTCATTGCTTGTTTGTTTATTTGCAAATTTAATAGGTAAACCATCACAAAAGCATGGAATTCCATTTCCAGTTTTGTTAAGAACTTCACTTGGATTTAAAGGTGCAAAATATTTTGCTTTGCTAAGAGGTTCTGTTGGAATTTTTATGTTTGGAGTACAAACATATTTTTTATCTAAGGCATTAAGTTTTTTGATTAGAATATCTCTTTATTCAATAGATAATACTATTCTTGATCAAGATATTTTCTTAGTTTTTCTTCTAAGTTTAAATATTATTGATGGGGTATCATTTTTTTTAGCTATAATTCTTCAATTTTTTTTATTTAGTAGGAGTCATAATTTTAATAAATTATTAATGAATTTTTCTGCAATAATTGTTTACCTTGGAATTATATTTTTTTTTATAGTTGTTATTCTCTTTGATTATGATGATGTAACAAAAGCATTTTTAGATATCTTTATTTATAAGGATATTTTTATTATATCTAATATCACTCCGTTACTTACTGTAGCAGCTACAGTTTTTACATATTTTTCTATTATAATTGTCAGCTTTGGAGATTTTTCTCGTTATGTAAGCAGTGATACAGAGTTAAAAAAAGGTAATTTAAGCTTGATATTAAATCTTATCATATTTTCTTTTTTTGCTATTTTTATAGTCGTTGGATCAGATGTTATATTAAATAAAAATTTAGAAAATATGGAAAGAATTTTAACTAATCCAACAGATATTATTGGTAAGTTTGACAATTTATTAATGACAACAATTGCTTTGTTTTTTATTATTTTTGCTTCAGGCTCAACAAACTTAATAGCAAATTATGTACCAGCTCAAAATTCATTATTAAATTTTATTCCGAGCAAACTTAATTTAAAAAATTCAGGAATTATTATTACCATATTAGGATCTTTCATTGGTATTTTTTGGCTACCATTATTAAGCCAAATTGGAATTTTATCTTTTGTTGATACGGCAGGTTCATTTTTTGGCCCTCTTTTTGGTATCATAGTTATTGATTATTACTTAATTAAAAAAACTAGTCTGATTAATAAAGATATTTTTTCATCAGAAAGTAATGGTTGTTATTATTATTCAAATGGTTGGCATATTAAAGCTATATATTCTTTATTAATTGGTTTTATTTTTGCTTCTTCAACAATTTGGAATGTAAATTTAATGTTTTTACAATCTTACTCATGGATAATTGGAGCTTTCAGCTCATCTTTAACTTATTATCTTTTAGCTAAAAGATAAGATTATGCATCAATTTGATTTAAAAAATAGAACATCAATAATTACAGGGGGCGCCCAAGGTTTTGGTTTAAATATTGCTAAAAGATTTTTAAACTCTGGAGGAAAAGTTATAATCTGGGATATTGATGAAAATGAATTGTTAAAAGCTTCAAAAGAATTAGATAATTCCAATCTGTCATTTAATGTTGTTGATGTATCTAATTATAATCAAGTTAAAGTTGCTGTTGATAAAATAATCAAAAACTCCAACATTGATATATTAATAAATAATGCTGGAATTACTGGCTCTACAGCATCTTTATGGGAATATGATATCGAAGAATGGAATAAAATAGTCAATATTAATTTAATGGGTACATTTAATTGTTGTAAGTGTGTTGTGCCAAATATGATCAAAAATAATTATGGAAGAATAGTTAATGTAGCTTCTGTAGCTGGAAAAGATGGAAATGCTAATGCTAGTGCATATAGTTCTGCAAAAGCTGGCGTTATAGGATTAACAAAGTCACTAGGTAAAGAGTTGGCAGATAAAAATATTGCAGTTAATGCAATAACTCCAGCAGGTGCCAAAACAAGAATATTAAAACAAATGTCTAAAGAGCATGTTGCTCGAATGCTTTCAAAAGTTCCAAGAGGAAGATTTTTGGAAATAGAAGAATTTACATCTCTAATTTGCTGGTTATCATCTGAGGAAAACTCTTTTTCTACAGCTGCTATATTTGATATCAGTGGTGGAAGATCTACTTATTAGAATTAATTTTTTGTACAATAGCTGACTTTTTGTTAAATATTTGACTTTCATTAGTCAAAACAGGAGCAAGAATTATTATTGACCAATATATCAAAAGTATAAATATAGAAATAGATTTCATATCTTTTATTTAATTCTTAATATTGAACTTTAATTGTTTAAAATTTGTCTAAATTTAGATTTTTATAATTAATTGAAAATTATCTTGAATAGTTTATACGAATACAATGTTTAAAAAAATTTTAGTTATTCTTATTTTTACTCAGTTTTTTAGTCAAATATCTTTAGCAGAGTTGATAAAAGTTTTTGATCTTACGGAAGAAGGGATAAAGAGCTTAAAAGTAAAAAAAGTAAAGGGTGAAACTAGTTGGACATTTGGATCAAATGAAAAAGGACCTTATATTAGAGCTGAAGCTGAAGGAAAAGGTTCAGGATTAGGTAAAGAAGTTAAAATTAATCTCTTAAAAACACCTTTTATCAACATTACATGGAAAGTTGAAAAAGATTTATCAGGAATTATTGAAAATAGTAAGAAAGGCCATGATTATGCTGCAAGAGTATTTGTTATCAAAAAAACAGGCACTACAGCACTTTCTAATAGAGCCATTAATTATGTTTTTTCAAGTAATAACTCTATAGACGATAATTGGCCAAGTCCCTATACAAAAAAATCTATTGATTATGTGCTTTCAACAACAAAAGAAAATAATAATGAGTGGGTTACTGTAAAAGCTAATGTTAGGAAACATTTTAAGAAATTATTTGATTTAGATGTCAAAGAGTTAAATGGCGTGGCTATAATGACTGATACAGATAATTCAAAATTAAAAGCTATTTCTTATTATCAAAATATTTATTTCTCTTCAAAATAATTATAATTTTAGATATTTTTTTATACCCATACTTAAAAACGATAAAAGTATAGCAACAACAACATCTTCAATTGGTGCAGCATCTGGAACGCCAAAATTCCAAGCAATTACTCCAATTAGCCAAATAATATAAACCTTCATTATTTCTATTGTACCTTAGTTTAATGTTAAATAATCATTTTTTTTGATATCATATTTTAATGCATAAAAATTTTACACATAAAGTTAAAGTTTATTACGAAGATACCGATGCTGGTGGCATTGTTTATTATGCTAATTATTTAAACTTTCTGGAAAGAGCTAGGACAGAAGCAATAACAAGCATAGGATTGAGTAATAAAAAGATTAAAGAAAATTTTGATGCACATATAATAGTTAAATCATGTAATATTCAGTTTAAAATATCAGCACTTTTAGAGGATGAATTGAATATTAGATCTTATATTGTATCTGTAACAAAAACTTCTTTTCTTATGAAGCAAATTATTACAAGATTAGACGATGTAATTGCTGAAGCAGAAATCCATTTAGTTTTTATTAATAGTTTAGGTAAACCAATTAGGATACCCGATGTTTTGCTTAAAGATTTTAAACCTTATTTTTGTGATAGTATTAAGAATTAGAGTATTTTTTTAGCGTTAATAAATAAATTTTTCATCATTTTAAAATTAATAATTTTTGTATTAACATTTCTTGGACTTGGGTGATAACACGCAATAAGGATTTTACCATCAGGTAAGTTGTATTTTTTACCGTGTTTGAATATATATTTTTTATTAATTAAGTAACTTTTTTTATAAAATTTGATGCAATTATCAAAAGCTACTTTACCTAAAGTAATTATAAGTTTTAAATTTTTAAGATTAGAAATTTCATTAGCAAAATAATTAGAACAATTACTTAATTCATTTATATGTGGTTTGTCATTTGGAGGAACACATTTTAAAATATTTGTTATGTATGCAGAATTCAATTTTAAACCATCATTTA
The DNA here is from genome assembly GCA_905612435.1 of uncultured Candidatus Pelagibacter sp. Classification (GTDB taxonomy): domain Bacteria; phylum Pseudomonadota; class Alphaproteobacteria; order Pelagibacterales; family Pelagibacteraceae; genus Pelagibacter. The sequence goes on along the minus strand of CAJQRZ010000006.1, from coordinate 12,596 downwards.
ATTCATTAGAAAATGTTTGATTTGAAATTTTGGCTGCATGTAGACATTTAAATAAAAAATTACCAGATTTATCACCTGTAAATGCTCTGCCTGTTCTGTTTCCTCCATGAGCAGCAGGAGCTAAGCCAATAATCATTAATCTAGCTTTTCGATCTCCAAATCCAGGCACTGGTTTACCCCAGTAAGTATCATTAATATTTTGTTTTCTTTTTTTTTTAGATATTTTTTTAGTAAAATTAACTAATCGAGCACATTTTTTGCACTTTATAATACTATTATTTAATTGAATAAACCCAGTATTCATAATTTAATAAATTAAAATTTTATTTCTTTATTTTTGCAGGATTTATATTCCATTTTTATATAATTAAATAAAACTCTAAAATGAATATCAAGTATTGAAAATCTTAGTTTTATTAAATCTTTGAAAAAATTTATTAAACAATATTTAGAATGTTTAATTGAACGAAGTATCATTCTCTTATATGTTGGATTCTTTAGACCAGTACCACTAATATAATATCTCCAGCATCTGTTAAGTAAACTTTGTAGATTATCATTTTGCAGATGATAACAGTAAGCCTCACTATCATATGAAATTTTAAATTTACTTAATCTTAACTTAGTACAAAAATGGACATCTTCACCATTAGTACGAAACTGCTCATCATAACCACCAATCTTAATCCAAGCATTTTTATTTAAAAGCATATTAGAGCCAGTTATAAATGATTGAACATCAGGAACTATTTTTTCTTTAAATCTATGCATTATATGAATTGTTCTCCAATAATTATATCGATTAGTTTTTAAATATTTTTCTAGCAATAAGCCTCCACATAAATGACTTTTATTTTCGATCATACAATTATACATATTCAATAACCACCTCTTATCAGGAACAACATCGGAATCTAAAGCAGCCACAAATTTATTCTTTGATTCTTTAATAGCCAAATTTCTTCCATAACCAATACCCATATTCTTTGTTAAATTTAAAATCTTAATATCTTTTTTGTATTTATTTAATATTTCTAAAGTAGAATCTGTTGATCCATCATTAACTATTATAATTTCCTGAGGTTTAGGTTCTAAACTCAATATACTAATAATTACTTCTTCAATTGTTTTTTCAACATTATAAGCACAAACATAAAGTGAAATATTTTCCATAGTAAGAATAAGTATAATTTTGTTTAATTTATATTATAATAAAGTTAATTATATTTATGTCATCAAAAAAAGCTATGAAGCAAGCACAGAAACAGGCTTTTGCTAAACACAGAAGCAATATTACAAATAGTAGATTTAATACAAAAAAAATAAAATTTTCTAATAAAAGTAATAAAAAAAACAAGTAAATATTCTTTGATTAAAAAATATTAAGTATTAAATTATTACTTAAGATTTTTTTTGTCAGAATAAAATAAAGCTATTAGAAAAAGAGATGTCCACACAATTCCTAGTATAGATTTGAGCGTAGTTTCTTCATCCCATATCCCCAGACATAAAGCACCAAATACAAGCCCCATAATGTAAATTATTATAACTATTGATGAATTATTCATTTTCCCAAATATATAAGCTTAATATAAATTTTTATCTATATTTTTGTAATTTTTGCCATTGGACAAATCAAATCAATAATATATAAAACTCAATAATTTGTGGGCGAGTGGCGGAATTGGTAGACGCGTTGGTCTTAGGAACCAATAGTGCAAGCTGTGAAGGTTCGAGTCCTTTCTCGCCTACCATTTAAATATTATGAAAGTAACAATAGAAAACAAAAAAGGTTTAGAGAAAGACGTAAAAGTTTTTATAGATAAAAAAACTATGAATACTTATATGGAAGAAAAATATGAAGAAATTAAAGGCACAGTTAATTTAAAAGGATTTAGACCAGGTAAAGTTCCGAAGGACGTTTTAAAAAGACAATTTGGGAAAGCTATTTTTAATGAGGTGCTTGATAAAGTATTAAAAGACACAAGCACAAAAGCATTAGAGGAAAACAAAATTAAACCTGCAGGGCAACCAAAGCTAGACTTAAAAATTTACGGAGAAGATAAAGATCTTGAATATATTATTTCTGTAACAGAACTACCAAAAGTAGAGATAAAATCTTTAGAAAATATAAAATACGATGACTATCATGTTAAAATTGACGCTTTAGAAACAGATAAAAGAATTAAAGAGATAGCAAAAAATCAGAATAATTTTATAGAAATTAATAAGGACATTAAATCATCAGAAGGCAACTTAGTTGTTTTTGACTATAAAGCTAAAATTGACAATAAAGATTTTAAAGGAGGTGAAGGAAAAAATACTCAACTCATTTTAGGTAAAGATCTTTTTATAAAAGGTTTTGATAAGCAATTAGTTGGAGTTAAAAAAGGTGAAAATAAAATTGTTGATGTAATATTACCAGAAAATTATCCTCAAAAAGAATTTGCAAATAAAAAAGCTAAATTTGATTGTAAAATTATAGAAATTAAAAAATCAGAAGAAGTAATAATTAATGACGACTTTGCTAAAAATTTAGGTGCTAAAGATTTACCTGATTTAAAAATATTGATAACAAAACAAATTAACGATGAATATAAAAACTCTTTAGATACTTTAGCAAAAAATCAAATTCTTAAAGAATTAGAAAAATTTAAAGTTGAAGAAATACCTCAAAATTTAATTAATGAAGAAGTCAAAATTTTATCACAAGAAATGAGCGTAGATGATATAAAAAAAAATAAAAAAAGTTTCGAAGAAAAAGCTAAAACTAGAATCAAAGTAGGATTAATTTTAAATGAATTTGGTGAACAAAATAATATTAAAGTTGAAGAGCATGAAATTCAAGCAGAAATTCAAAAACAACTAAGAATGATGCCAGGTCAAGAAAAAATGGTAATGGAATTTTATCAAAAAAATCCACAAGCATTAGCTAGTTTAAGAGGAAATGTTTATGAAGAAAAAATAATTAGTTTAATTAAAGGTAAAATTAAACCTAATAAAAAAGAAATTACTAAAGAAGAAGCTGAAAAAATTATAAAAAATACACACAAAAATAACCATAACCATGAAGAAAACAAAGAAATTAAGTCTAGTAAAAAAACAAAAAAAACTAATCCAATAGCCACTAAAACAAAAAAAGTAAAAAAAGTTAGTAAAAAGTAATCACAACCTGTATAATTCTTAAGAATCAATTTATGATAAACAAAATTTCAGAACATATGAATAATTTAGTCCCCATGGTAGTAGAACAATCTAACAAAGGTGAAAGAGCATATGATATTTATTCTAGACTTTTAAAAGAAAGAATAATTTTTTTGATTGGTCCAATTAATGATAATATTGCCTCTCTTGTAACGGCACAATTATTATTTCTAGAGTCAGAAAATCCCAAAAAAGAAATTTATTTGTATATAAATAGCCCTGGAGGATTAGTGACTGCAGGTCTTGGTATTTATGATACAATTCAATATATCAAACCTGACGTATCAACTCTATGCATTGGCCAAGCTGCATCAATGGGTTCTCTTCTTTTAACTGCTGGAACAAAGGGAAAAAGATTTTCTCTACCTAATTCAAGAATTATGGTCCATCAACCTTCGGCTGGATTTCAGGGTCAGGCAACAGATATTGAAATCCACGCAAATGAAGTTCTTTCTTTAAAAAAAAGACTTAATGAAATTTATTCTAAACACACAGGCAAATCTGTTGAGGATATAAAAAAAGCACTTGAAAGAGATAATTTTATGCCTCCAGAAATGGCAAAGAATTTTGGATTAATAGACGAAGTAGTTGAAAAAAGACCTTAGTACACAAAGTATTGTTCTATCCACAACCCACACTTGATTAATATGACACATTTGTAATATAATAGTCTAATTGATTCGTAAAAAAAGTTATGACAACTAGTAATAAAAATATTCTTTATTGCTCTTTCTGCGGAAAGAGTCAGCATGAAGTGAGAAAGCTTATAGCTGGTCCAACTGTATTTATATGTGACGAGTGCGTTGAGTTATGTATGGATATTATAAAAGAAGAAAGTAAAGATACATTTGTTAAACATCAAGACGGTTTGCCTGCTCCAAAAGAAATTTGTGCAGTATTAGATGATTATGTGATCGGACAAGACCATGCAAAAAAAGTTTTGTCTGTTGCTGTTCACAATCACTATAAAAGATTAAATTATGAAAATAAAACAACTAAGACTGTAGAGCTTGCAAAGTCTAATATTTTACTACTAGGTCCTACGGGTTGTGGAAAAACATTATTGGCTCAAACTTTAGCTAGAATTTTAGATGTCCCGTTCACAATGGCTGACGCTACAACTTTAACTGAAGCAGGTTATGTAGGTGAAGATGTTGAAAATATTATTTTAAAGTTGCTTCAGTCAGCTGATTACAATGTTGAAAAAGCCCAACGTGGAATTGTTTACATTGATGAGGTAGATAAAATTAGTAGAAAATCTGAAAATCCATCTATCACAAGAGATGTTTCAGGAGAAGGTGTTCAACAAGCTTTATTAAAAATAATGGAAGGAACTATTGCAAGTGTACCACCTCAAGGAGGAAGAAAACATCCTCAACAAGAATTTTTACAAGTAGATACCACTAACATTCTTTTTATATGTGGTGGAGCCTTTGCAGGTCTAGATAAAATTATTTCTCAAAGAGATAAAGGGACATCAATTGGATTTGGTGCAGAAGTAAGAAATACAGAAGATAAAAAAACGGGTGAATGGATGAAAAGCTTAGAACCGGAAGATTTATTAAAGTATGGTTTAATACCTGAATTTATTGGAAGACTTCCGATTCTTGCCACCTTAGAAGATTTAGATGAAAAATCTCTAATTAAAATTCTTCAAGAGCCAAAAAACTCACTAATTAAACAGTATCAAGAATTATTTAAGTTAGAAGGTGCTAAGCTCTCGTTTAAAGATAATGCTGTAAAAGAGATAGCTATAAAGGCAGTCAATAAAAAAACAGGTGCAAGAGGATTAAGATCTATTTTAGAAAATATTTTATTAAAAACGATGTATAATCTTCCAAGTGAAGAAAATGTTGAAGAAGTTATTATTGACTTAAGTGCGGCTAAAGGCCAATCACAACCAATTATAGTACATTCAAAAAATACCAGTAAGAGTAAGGTTGACAAACCAACTGCTGCATAAATAGCGTTAATAAAGCCTAAATATCTATTGCAAAATTAATTTTAATATCCATATTCAACATATGGATGTTAAAGTAAATTTACCGTTGTTGCCATTAAGAGATATAGTAGTTTTTCCTAGCATGGTAATCCCACTTTTTGTTGGTAGAGATAAGTCAATCTCAGCACTTAATGAAGTAATGAAAAAACAAAAGAAGATTATTTTAGTTACACAAAAAAATGCAGAAATAGATGATCCTAAAAAAACTGATATTTTTATGTATGGTTGTGAGGGAAATATTTTACAATTATTGAAACTACCAGATGGTACTGTAAAAGTATTAATAGAAGGCTCAAAAAGAGTTAAAATTTTAGACTTTAAAGATAATAAAGAATTTATTACTTGCGACTTTAGTTATCAAAGTAACATAGAAAATAGCGAAGAAGATTTATTACCTTTAGCATTAACTGCACTTAGAAGATTAGAAAAATTAACATCAGTAAATAAAAAAATTTCTCATGAAACAATGAATACTATTAAGCAATTGAAGGAACCATCAGCAATTGCTGATAATATTGCATCCCATTTAAATGCAACTATTTCTGAAAAACAACAAATATTTGAAACTCTAGATATCAAGAAAAGAATTAATGCAATTATTAAAATAATAGAAAATGAAACTAGCATTATAGGTGTTGAAAAAAGAATTAGAGGTAGAGTTAAAACTCAAATGGAGAAAACTCAAAGAGAATATTATCTAAATGAACAACTTAAAGCGATTCAAAAAGAATTAGGTGAAATTGAAGATGGAAAAGATGAAACATCAAGTTTAAACAAAGCTATTTTAAAAGCAAAAATGCCTAAAGATGTTCTAAAAAAATGCATGTCAGAGCTAAAAAAATTAAAAAATATGAGCCCAATGTCTGCAGAAGCTACTGTAGTAAGAAACTACCTTGAGTGGATGACAGACTTACCTTGGTTTAAAAAAGATCAAGTCGATATTGATTTAAACAATTCCATAAAAACCTTAGATGAAGATCATTTTGGTTTAGAAAAAGTTAAAGAAAGAATAATTGAATTTTTAGCTGTTCAAAAAAGAATGGAAAAAATTAAGGGTCCAATTTTATGTTTAGTTGGTCCTCCAGGTGTTGGAAAAACATCTTTAGGAAAATCTATAGCAAAGGCAACTAATAGACAGTTTGTAAGGATGTCTGTTGGGGGTGTGAGAGATGAAGCGGAAATAAGAGGTCATAGAAGAACTTATATAGGATCTTTACCGGGTAAAATTATTCAATTAATGAAAAAGGCTGGAACCAAAAATCCATTAATTCTACTTGATGAAATAGATAAAATTGGGAATGACTATAGGGGCGACCCTTCTTCAGCTTTATTAGAAGCTTTAGACCCAGAACAAAATACAACTTTTAATGATCATTACTTAGAAGTTGATTATGATTTATCTGACGTTATGTTTGTAACAACAGCAAACACTCTTAATATTTTGCCACCTCTATTAGACAGAATGGAAGTTATTAGATTGGCTGGTTATACAGAGGATGAAAAAATTAGTATCGCTAACAAATATCTTTTACCGAAACAAATTAAAGATAATGGCGTTAAAGACAAAGAGATGAAACTATCTAATGGGCTAATCAAAGAAATTATTAGAAATTATACAAAAGAATCTGGTGTAAGAAATCTAGAAAGAGAAATTTCTAAAGTCGCTAGAAAAGTTGTGAAAAAAATAATTTCAGGTGAGAGCAAGGAAGTTTCAGTAGATGAAAAAAATCTTTCTGACTATCTTGGAATTCAAAAATTTAAATTTGGCGAATTAGAAAGAGAAGACAAAATTGGGGTGGTTACTGGTTTAGCTTGGACTGAATATGGTGGAGAAATTCTTAAAATTGAAACAGTTACTATGCCTGGTAAAGGAAGAATGCAAATTACTGGTAAACTTGGTGATGTAATGCAAGAATCTATTAAAGCAGCAAAATCATTTGTTAGATCTAAAAGTTTAGAATACGGAATTATACCGCCAGTTTTTGAAAAAAAAGATTTTCATATTCACGTCCCAGAGGGCGCTACACCAAAAGATGGTCCATCTGCTGGGATTGGAATGGTTACCTCAATAGTTTCAGCAATTACAAATAACCCAGTAAGAAGAGATATTGCTATGACTGGTGAAGTTACATTAACAGGCCAAGTTTTACCAATTGGTGGACTAAAAGAAAAATTATTAGCAGCACATAGAGCTGGAATTAAACAAGTTTTAATTCCAAAAGATAATGAAAAAGATTTAGTTGATATGCCTAAAAAAATTATCGATGATATTAAAATTACGCCAGTCGAGCACGCTGATGAAGTCTTAAAAATAGCACTAACTAAACAATTAAAAAGAGTGGAATGGGTTGAGGTAGAAAAAATTTCTAAATCTGACGACAAGTCTCAAGCCAGTATTCAATAATTTCCAATTTATATTACCTAATTTATTTTTGATATTTTCAAAAAATAATACACTTAAAGATAGTTTTGGTATTGAAATATCCCATTCAACTTGGCACTCAAAATATAAGCGAATAAAATAATGACTGAAAGTATGTTGATTATAGATCTAGCCTCATTAATATGTAAATTTTTAATAGACTGATTATGAAAAAGATTTTAAGTATCATGATTATAGATTTAATGGACTGTTAGCTCAGTTGGTAGAGCGGACGACTCTTAATCGTTAGGTCGTGGGTTCGACCCCCACACAGTCCACCATAGTAATTAAAAGTAAGAAGGGTTTTTTTATTAGTGTGAGCAGTGATACTCACTACTGACAAAGAATAACAATAATTCAAGCAGAAAGAAATTTTATTTGTTATTTTAATCTGTTAGATAATTATGTTATATTCGTAAAATAATAAAAAATATTAAAAAGAAAAAAAATGAATTCTAAATATGTAAACAGAATTATAAGAGCTTGTAAGTTAGATTCTAATCTTTATGAAGAAGTAGAGGCTGATAAATCAGCAACATTTCAAGCAGCAGGGGTTGTAGTACTTTCAAGTTTGGCTGCAGGAGTAGGAACATTATCACTTGGAACATCCAATTTTTTGATGGCTCCTTTGTTATCATTGGTTAGTTGGTTTGTTTGGGCTTATGTAGTTTATTTTATTGGCGTTAAATTTTTTCCAGAGCCTACAACTGAAGCTGATCATGGTCAGTTATTGAGAACAATTGGTTTTTCTAGTGCCCCAGGACTTATTAGAGTTTTTGGTGTTTTTCCTAATTTGATGAACTTAGCTTTTATTGTAGCTGCAATATGGATGTTAGTTGCAATGGTTATTGCTGTAAGACAAGCCCTAGATTATAAAAGCACCTGGAGGGCTGTTGGAGTTGTTGTAACTGGCTTTTTATTTCAATCTGTTGTTTTATTTATGATGTTGAAGCTATTTTAATACCTTAATAACAGTAAAGATTATCCTTATAGGGATTAAATATTTATTATTAAAAAAATATTATAAAATGGGCTTAAGAAAAAAAATTAAAAAATTTCTTTATACTAGAAAATTTTCAAAAAAAAATTATTTAGCAAATATAAATAAAAAAAATATTTTGATAACAGGAGCCAATTCTGGAATTGGACTTGCATTAACAAAAAAAATTTTACAATTAGATAATAAAGTTTTAGCAACTTATCGTCAAAATTCTGAAAATTTAAAAATTATCAAAGATAAGAATTTATCAATTGTAAAGTATGATCAAAGAGAAATAAATGAATCCAAAGACTTTAAAGAAAAAATAAAAGAAACTTCAATTGATATAATATTTAATTGTGCTGGAGTGTTCGGAGGTTCGTTTGAAGATCAACAAATAGAGAATCTTGATTTTAGAAAATTTCAAGAAGTCTTAATGGTTAATTCGATTTCTATTTTGAAAATAATGCAAATAATACTGGACAATAAACTACCTGAAAAAAATCTTGAAGTATTAGTTAATATTAGTAGTGATGCCGGTAGCATTAAACTAAACAATCAAGGTAATGCATATATATATAGAACATCGAAAACGGCTTTAAATTCTATAACAAAAAATATGTCTCTAGATTTAAACACTAGATTTAAAACAGTAGTATTTGCAATTGATCCTGGCAATGTTCAATCAGGAATGAATCCCGAGGGAAAAATAAAAGCTGATGTTTGCGTTAATTTAATAATAGACTTACTATCATCAAATGTTCAGTCATTAAATGGAAAATTTATTAATTTATTAGGTAAAGAAATTTCTTGGTAAATTCTGTGCTTAAAAAATCAATTTAAAATTTTAAAAGTTTTAATCTGATGATCTGCAAATATTAATTGTGTATTTATTTTTTTCGAGATTTATCCATGAATTGCTTGAAGTTAATATTTGTATTTTCATAGTTTAAAATAAATCTTTTCTGTTATTTAAGAACTTTTTTTTACTATTTTGGCTTAATTGATTCATTTTAGTATTTTTTTTAATTATGGAAACTATTTCTTTAGCTGTTCCCTTAAGATTTTTTTTATTTAATTCTAATATTATTTTTCTTACCAGATTTAACTCTTTTTTATAATCTATACTAAACTTATATTTACTTAAATTTATTTTCATTTTTATTAAGTTTGATTTAAAAACATTTTTTTGTGACCAAAAAAGATTCGTAACATGTTCTTTTTCTATTTTAGTTTTTGCTAATTCATTAACTTTTTTTAACGATTTATATTTAAATATTTCAATATCTGTACCATCTGGGTAAGTACTATTATTAATTGGTAGTGTATTTGACAAGTAGTCAATTTTTTTTTTTTTAAAAATTGTCATCATTTTTTTTATTAATCGAGGATCTACTAGTGGACAGTCTGACGTAATTCTAATTATATTTTTTATTTTGTACTTTTTACAACAATCAATATATCTTTTTAAAACATTTTTTTCTGACCCAGCATAGGATTTAATTTTATACTTTTTTGCAATATTTTTAATAGTCTTATCTTGTTTAAGAGTTGTTGTGGCTATGAATAAATTTTTCTTATTGAAATATTTTAAAACTCTTTGAATTTGAAATTCAAGAATATTTTTTCCTTCATGTATATTTGCTAAAACTTTTTTTGGTAATCGTGTAGATCCTGTTCTGGCTTGAATTATTATTCCAAAATTCATTAGTTGATACGTGTGTCTACGCTTTGTTGGAGCATATATAAATATTTGATATTTTCTAACTCAAAAATACTTATGTGATTTGATTTTGAGAAGTAAGTAGTCCAAATTTTTGATAAAAGATTATTATCTTGCCGAATAATTTTTTGTGCTTTCAGCGACATCTTCAGAGCTTTGATCATAACATTTTTTTTCTTTTAAAAATTTTTGAATCTTTTTCAATTTTTTTTATGCCAAACGTTTCTTTTCCTAAAATTTTAGGTAATTTTATTAATTCATTTGAAAGGTCTGTCATTTGTTTGGGTGTAATTGAAACAGGGGCATCAACACAGTTATCATCTTCAAAAAGTTTAAAATGTTTTTCAAAAATTCTTGCTCCAAGTAAGTAGCTATAAATACAAGTGTTAATACCCCTAGTATGATCTGATAAACCAATTTGACAATTGTATCTTTTTTTTAAATAGCTAATATTTGATAGAATACTATTTTCCTCTGTATTTGGATATTTAGAAATACAGTGTAACAAATGATGATCAATTTTTTTAGATATAAAAAGTTTTCTTATTTTGTCTATTTCCTTTATTGAGGTCATTCCTGTCGAAATGATAGTTGGAATTTTTTTAGATAAAATAGAATTTATTAATTCATAATTTGATGTATCAAATGATGAGATTTTAAATAATTTAACATTTATATCAGCTAAGAAATTTACAGCCTCAACGTCAAATGGTGTTGAAAAAAAAATAATTTTTTTTTTATCACAGTATTTTTTTATTTTAAAAAAACTATCATAACTTAATTCACATTTTTTTAATATTTTAAAAGCAGGATTATTTTTTTTTACCCTTTTTTCTGTTTTATATGTTTGAAACTTTATAGCAGTAGCTCCTGATATTTTGGCTTTATCAATAAGTTTATATGCTTTTTGTAAATCTCCATTATGGTTAATTCCTGCTTCAGCAATTAAGAAAAAATCTTTATAAATTAATTTTTTTTTTACCATGAGCTTAGTCCTCCATCTATTACCAAGTTTTGTCCCGTGGTATATGAACATGAATCACTTGAAAAATAAATAATTGCTCCCATAATATCTTTTTCGAAAGCAAGTCTATTTAAAGGGACCCTTTTTTTGTATTGACTAGTAAAGAATTTGCTGTGATTTTTATCTTTAATTCCACCTGGTGAAATACAATTAACAAGTATGTTATTTTTACCAAATAAAGTTGCGTAGTATTTTGTAAGTTGAATTACGGCTGCTTTTGAAGCTCCATAAATTTCAGAATTGATATTGTCATTTTTTGAATAAATTCTTATATCCGGTGCAACAATTCCATAAATTGAGGAAATATTTATTATTTTACATGATTTGAGCTTTTTCTTTTTATGAATATTAAAATATGATTTTATTACATTGATCAAACCTTTTACATTTACATTTAATGTAAAATCAATTTCTTTAGAGGTTCTTTGTTCCATTGGTGAATAAATCGAAACACCTGCATTATTGATAATTACGTCAATTCTTCCTTCTAATTTGATAATTTTATTTATTATCCTATCAACTGATTTTCCATTTGATATATTTGCCTTAAAATTTTCATATTTAGAATTTTTTTTTATATCGATTCCATAGACTTTTGCACCCATGTCTATAAAAGTCTTTTTAATTTCTTTTCCTAATTTTCCTTCACTGCCTGTAAGTAAAATTACTTTATTTGTAAACCCAAAAAATAAATTTTTACTTAACATATAGTTTATAAATTAAATTTAAGGTTTTTTTCATGTAATTATTATTGATTATATTGTTTTGTTTTTTTTTAATATTAGTATTTGTATCTTTTCTATTTATAAGATTCAAAATTAAATCTGAAAGTTTATCTAGATTATTTATATCCAACTTATATATGGCTTTTTCCTTATTTAAAATATTTATATTCATCAACTGGTGCTTATACTGGGGAATACAAATTGTTTTTTTTTTAAAATAGATAGCGTCAAACATGCTCATTCCACCTGCTGAAATTACAATAGTTGATCTTGATAAATTATCATAATATTCTTCTGATTTATAAAAAATTAAATTTGTACTAATTTTTTTTAAATATTTGTATTTTTCGTGGATTAATAATCTAATAGGAAGTTTTCTTTTTACAAGATGATTGAGTACTTTTAGAGTTAAATTTTTTTTATCAAAACCACCAAATGATATAAAGATTAAATTTTTATTTCTCTTCTTAAAATCTTTTAATTTTTTATTAAAAGAGGGCAAAATATTAAATTTGTG
>CAJQRZ010000005.1 GCA_905612435.1 uncultured Candidatus Pelagibacter sp. | reverse complement strand
TATCTATAATTTTAAATTTACAATATAAAAATTATTATGAAATTTCTTTTATTAGATGTTTATCCAAATAAACCATACAGAATAAATAAAGATCAAAATGGTGGATATGGAACTGCAAATAATTATGGTTTTGGAAATAGTTTAATATCAAAAATATTAAGATTTGTTGTAAAAAACTCAGTAGACTTTCCTCCTCATTACTTGGTACAATTGGCGGGTGAACTAATTAATTCTGGTTATGAGGTTAAATATTCGAGAAATATAATAAAAAATGAAAATTTTGATATATATCTTTTGTCATCGTCGATAGTCTGTCATGAAACTGAAATTGAAACTATAAAAGATTTAGTTAAAGATAATAAAATTGTTTTTGTAACTGGACCATTTGCAACTAATTGTTCTGAACCATATTTAAAAGCCGGTGCAAAAGTTATTAAGGGAGAACCTGAAATGTTCTTCCATAAATTTAATAAAGATGTTGAGTATTTAATAAATCTACCAAATATAGTAGAGAATTTCCCCACATATGAAATTGATGATTTAGCTTTACCAGGATGGAAAATCATATTTGATGATTATGTCCCTGTCATGAAATTTATTGGAAAAGGCCCAGCAATAAGCATTTATGCCTCAAAAGGCTGTCCTTATTCTTGTTTTTATTATTGTGTTTATCCATTGCAGCAAGGAAGAAAATTAAGGATAAAATCTCCACAAAAAGTTTTAAATGAAATGATTTATTTTAATGAAAAACTTAATGTTAAAAATTTTATATTTAGAGATCCAGTTTTTTCAATTGATAGAAAACATACTGTTGAGCTTTGTGAAAAAATTATAGATTTAAAAAAAAATTTTAAAATTGGAGTTGAAACACATTTAAAAAATATTGATAATGAGTTGGCTCATTTATTAAAAAAAGCTGGTGTAAATTTAATCTATGTTGGAATTGAGTCTAGTGACACAAGTGTTAAAGAAAATGCGAGTCGGATGTCAGATACTAATATTAATCAAATTTCAAAAATTAACTATCTGGAAAAAATTGGTATTAAAGTTAAATCCATGTATATAGTGGGATTGCCAGCTGATACCAGGGAGACTTATCAAAATACTTTTAATTACGCTAAAAAAATAAATTCAACATATGCTCAATTTAATGTTTTTACACCATACCCAGGAACACCAGTGTTTAAAGAATATGAAAACAAAATAACAGCAAAAAAATATGAAGAGTTTACACAAAATGAACTAGTATTTAGTCACAATAAACTTAGCACAAAAGATATTTTTGAAATGTTGGATGATTCTTATAAATTATATTATTCAAATCCTAACTGGGTAGTAAAATATTTACTTTCAAAAATAAAAAAAATTTTTATTCATTAAGATTTATTTATAAATTTATAATATGTTTTTATTTAAAACAATTCTTGGTTTACCATTTTAAAAATTATTTTTTTAAATAAAGTTCTTGGTTTCCAATTCAATTTTTTCATAATTAAAGTTATATTTGCTTTATAACTTTTGATATCTTTTTTTCTTTTAAGTGCCTTAGTATTGAATTTTAATCGATTTTTGTTAATTTTTAATAATTTAAAAACTTCATAAACAAACTCTCTAATACTATGTTTTTTTCCTGTACCAATAACAAAATCCAAAGGAATTTTTTGTTGCAACATTAGCCACATTGCTTCAACATATTCTGGTGCCCATCCCCAATCTCTATAAACATCTATATCACCAAGATGTAGATTTAATTTATTATTATCTTTCATTTTTAAAGCTGTATTGATTATTTTTTTAGTTACAAATTCATTAGATCTCAAAGGGGATTCATGATTGAATAATATTCCACTACATGCATATAAATTGTAATTTTCCCTATAAATTTTGGTTATCCAATATCCAGCAGCTTTTGAAACACCATAAGGACTTTGTGGATCAATTTGAGACTTTTCATTAAAATAATTTTTTTTATTGTTGCCAAAGAATTGACCTGAAGCTGCATTATAAACCTTTATTTTTTTATTTAAATTTTTAACTGATGTCAGTATATTTAGGATACCAAATGTATTGCTAGTTAATGATAAATCTGGTCTTTTAAAAGAATTTACTACAGAAGAGTCTCCTGCAAGATAATAAATTTCTCTAATATTATAATTGTTTTTTATAAGTTTTTGTAAAAATTTAACATTTAAAGCAGAACCTTTTAAAATCTTTATTTTATTAATTATCTTTAAATTTATTAATCTAAATAAATTTTTATTTGTTTTTTTT
>CAJQRZ010000004.1 GCA_905612435.1 uncultured Candidatus Pelagibacter sp. | reverse complement strand
GAAAATTCATCTGCAACTTTTCAGTATGAAAACAATACATATCACGCCAATAGCAATGGTGTGGCTTACTTTGAAGACAAAAAAACTACTTGCGAGGTAAATTCTCGAGCAGGAGTACTCTTTGATGCGATGAAGGGTGATGTTGTTTTAAATTGCACTAATAATTTAACTATAACTGGTGATTTCAAACAAGATGGTGAAAGTGGAAAAGGCTCAGGAGGAACTACCAATAAAAATGAGGTGATCTTTGAATTTTCCACATTAAAGAATGATGCAATAGCTAAATTAGAATTTTATAAAGAGGATACTAAAACTCTAATAACAAGAAGTCTCCCAGCACCAAGAAATAATAAAAATATTAAACTAGAGCCTAACGGAAAGTATTATGCATTACTAATTGGTAATTCTATATATAATAATTGGGACAACCTAACTTCACCGTCTCATGATATAAAGGGTATTAAAGAGGTCCTTGATAAAAGTTATAAATTTGAAAAAATTCTAACAGTAAATAGTGGGACAAAAAAAGAAATTTTTAAAGCCTTTAGAGATCTTTCTAAATTATCAACAGAAAATGACTATGTTTTAATTTATTACTCAGGTCACGGTCAAACTAAAGCAGAACAAGCATACTGGATTCCTAAAGATGGAAGTAAAGAATGGGGTAATGGTGATTGGATTAACACCAATGAATTAAACATTTTTTTAAAAGAAATAAAAGCTCATCACCTAGCAGTTATGGTTGACTCCTGTTATGTTGGCGGTGCCTTTAAAGGAGTTACAACCCTAGATACTATTACAGAAGAAGAATCAATTATATATGGTCAACAATTAGAAGATGCTATTAATTTAAGAGCAAGATCTGTTTTGTCATCTGGAAGTAGCGGACCAGTATCAGATACAGTGGGAGACTCTAAAAATTCCTTGTTTGCTCTTTCATTTATAAATGTCTTAAAAAAATTTGATAAAGAATCGTATCCTATTAATATGCAGAGTATATATGTGACTATGAGGATGTCTTTTGCCGGTAACTATCAACAAAAACCGCGTTTATATAATCCTGATACTTGGGGCCCATCTGACGGTGAATTTATTTTTATCCCTAAAAAAAACCTTAAATGATTAAGAAAATTATATTTATCTTATTCTTAACTACTTTATGTGGTCATTTATCTGCTGAAACGGTGGCTTATAAACTTAAGGGTGATTTAAAACCAAAGAAGTCTGAAGCTATTGAGGTTAGTGCAACTCCACTAATAGATAGTAAGGAAATTGCAAAATCTAAAGAACAATTAATTACAATTGTTAAATATGCCAACAATCAATCCAATGATGTAGCTAAAAAAAATAAAAATAGAAAACCAAGACCTAAATTCAAAGGTGGGCCAGAAGAAATTTTTGAAAAATATGCAAATAGTGTTGTTTATATAGATAATAAAAAAGATAAAGGTTCAGGATCTGGATTTATTATAAATCACAATGGATTAAAAATTATTACAAATTGGCATGTTGTTGAAACTGCAAAAAATGTAACAATTTGTCTAAAAACAAAAAATTTAAACAGAGTTTGTGATACAGATTATTACACTGGAAAGGTAGTAAAAAGAAATAAACAAAGAGATTTAGCAATGATAGAGGTTAAGGGATTACCCACTAACCTTAAACCAGTAACTTATGGAAGTTATAAAAAAGTTAAGATTGGGCAAACAGCGTTTGCTATTGGACACCCAGATGGTCTTGTTTGGACCTTTACTAACGGAATGATTAGCCAAAAAAGGCCAGATCATAAATGGAGATATAAATCATCAAGACATTCTGCAAATACTATTCAAATACAGGTTCCTATAAACCCAGGTAACTCAGGGGGACCCCTATTTAATAAAGATAAAAAATTAATTGGTGTAAATACATTCACATCTGAAGGTGAAAACTTAAACTTTGCTATAGCGGTTGATGACCTGATTGAATTCATTAATGAAGTAAAACAAGAAGATATTGAATCTAAATATATTCAAAAAAAGAAAAAAGGTAATACCTGGATACAAAAAAAATCAGATAAAAATAAAAAAAGTGGAATATCTAAAAAATACCCCAATGCCAAGGAAGTAGACTTAACTAAAAATGGTGTAACCGATACTTGGCTACTAGATGAAAATAAAGATGGGAATTATGAAAAAGCACTAATGGATTTCAATGAAGATGGGATCATAGAAGCGGTAGCTTATGATGAAAATGAAAATGATAATTACGAAATGATAGTTTTTGATGATGACCTAGATGGAAATCCCGATAGAGCTGAGTATGATGAAAATGATGATGGGACTATGGATGTTATCGCCTATGACTATAATCAAGATGGTGAATGGGATAAGTTTGAAGAATTAAGTTAAATTTATTTTTTATTATCAATAGTTAGTTTAATTTTTAAAATTTTATCTTCTAAATCTTTAATTGCCTCGAATATATCTTTTTTTTCAAGAACACTGATTTCTATACCTTTATCACTTTTAGGATGTTGGGCATTATGAATTAACTCTGTTAATTTTCCATGAAGTATTGTTGATCGTACTAATATTTGACTTAAGTCTTTAGATCCATCTGTATTGATATTTTCTAATTCATGAGCAATCATATATTCATGAGAGGTTAATAATGGTGGTGCCTTACCTTTTGCAATACACGCTTTATCTAATTTAAATGAATCGTTGTGATCAATTTCTTGTTGTTGTTGAGGATCACTACATTTCCTAACATAAGAGGCTCCCTTACCGATTGCAGCCTGAATCTCTTCTTCACTTAATATTTGCACTACTTCCATAAGTCCATTTTCAATAGATGCTGTTTTTCTAATTTTAGCCATATATTTTTAAATTCAATTATTAAATTATAGTATTTTATAAAAATAACTTAGGCTATAAATAAATATGTTTTTAAAGAAAAACTTTATATCCTTAATAAGTTTAACAATTGTAATAATAATATTATTTCTTTACCCCTTAAAAACTCAAGCAGAAATATCTTGTATTGATTGGGATGACGCGATTACTAAAAACTGGAAACTACACAAGAACTATCAGTTCAAAAGAAATGACGTAGGTATATTTTATGATTTTGAATGGGATGAAAAAGAAAAAATAATAAAGATTAAAAGAAATAAGGATAATTACCCTGTGGTAAGATTTTCTTTATTTAATAAAATAGATATTGATCAAGGTACAATAATAAAATCATATAATGATATCGATTTATCAAAAAAGAATGACGTAGAAATAGAAAAAATTCATAAGAAGAATGAAACAGCTATATTAAAAATATTGGATGGCAAGACTGTAAATATTGGCTCGAAACCATATAAACTCAACAACATTATAATGGATACATTTGGATTAAGGACCATACAAAGTATTCAACCTACCAAAGGTATTGTTGAAATTTCATTTAAATCACGGTTTTCAAATGAAAGACCGGATCTTAAAAAAATATTAATGATGGAAAATATTTTTGATGAAAATGATTATAGTCCTTTGTGTGGCAATACAATTGATTCAAACTATTTTCCGATTACAGACTTTGATTTTAATGAGTATAGATATGATGAAGATTTAAGACTTGGTATGAACAATAAAACAAAAACAATTCAACCAGTTATGGCTTTATCAACAGAAAGTGGAATTTTACGTATAACTAGACAAGAAAGTGGTGTTTCTTATTATAGACAAGATTTTGAATTTGCTAAATTTCCTTTTGATAAACAAAAGATTATAATTAACATATTTAGCAATAAACGTAGTACCGGCAACCCAGATTTAGAAGTCAATCAAAATGGTGCTGTTGTAACTTTTGTTACACCAGGTATCGAGGCATTCTTAAATTTAGAAAGATTTAAAAATGATACTAATTATTTGAAAGAATGGAAGGTTACTAAAACTAACATTAAATCTTTTGAAAAAATTATTGAAAATTTCCATGATATATATCTTGGAAAAACTATCACCGACAATGAAAATATACTTCAAATTGAAATTGAAATTAAAAGAAATTATGAACAATATATTTTCAAAATTATTATTCCTGTATTTTTAATCTTATCACTTGCTTGGTTTGTTCTGTGGATACCAACAAAAGAGTTTGAAACAAGATTAACAACTTCGATGGTAGCTCTGTTATCATTGATCGCTTACAACTTTGTGTTTGCCGATGATGTACCTAAATTAAACTATTTAACAGCATTAGACGAATATATTCTCTTATCATATATATTCTGCTGTATTCCAACGTTTATGAGTATTTGGTTTAGTAGATTTATTTCAACTAATCAAAAAAAGGCTACTTTAATAAATAGAAAAATTAGAATTTGGGGAATAGTGTTTTATACGACTGCTAGTCTTTGGATTTTTTTTCCTAAATAGTTAATATCTAATTTTTTTCACAAGCTTCAAGTATCATGCCTAATAACCCCAAAATAAATAAGCCCACTAAAACACCAAGTAGGATAAAGAAGTTATTCCAACCAATAGTTTCAGGTAACCAAATTATAATTATTGGCATCACATATCTTTCAAGAGGATTTGTCACTAGCCAATTGTAAACATACCAACCACCATATATAGAAATTGGGTACATTAAAAAAAAATAGATTTTTTTATACATTAGTTCGATGATCCTTTATCTAATTCACTTAACACACCTTTTATATGTGCTGGTGTCATCTCAAGTACTTTAGCAGTATACATTAACAATTCTGACTCTTTATCATCTAAATGACCGTCAGATCCTGCAACTAGATACATTGCTTTAATGATAAGCTCTCTATGTTCGGCATTAAGATAAGGTCTTATATCTTTAAGATATTCATCTACTGTTAAGTCATCTTTTTTAAGTTTCGTAATTGTTTTAGTAATTTTTGCTTTGGATAGCTTCTTATCATTTGTTAATTTATTAAAGATATCAGATACAGTTCTTACTTCTTCATCTTCAACTTTATTATCTGCAATAATCATTAAACATAAAACACTCTGTAATGCTTTTTCATATTCAGACGCCATTTCCTCATTATTTAATCCTGGTTTATGATCAATTACATCTAAATGATAAATACTTGAGCACTCTTCACATTCAATATGTTCATTTTTTTTACTACCAACTGGAAAAGTTGGGATAAAATATAATGTAAACCAATCTTGAACATACTTCTTATGGTATGTTCTAGGTGTATTGCAATTAGGACAATGAAATTCTCCACTATCCATTTTAATAGATCTTCCTTTAGTTCCAAATATAATCATAAATAAAACTTAACTAAAAATTTTAATAAAATCTTGTCCAATTAATATTTTTATTCTGGACCAGCTTGTAATCCAACCAGGTAATGTGTTCTTTATGCACATGATATTAATGGATTCAGTCAATGAATTAGCTATGAATTTAGGTGAAACGTACTTAGTAACTGCGAATGGTAACGAGAGATTAGGGAAGAAAAAATTGGATTTAGTAGTGTTATAGGCCCTTCGCTTCTAGTCTGTCACATAGTCTGAAAAAATGATAAGATAAATTAATTAAAATTATATAATTATGAGTTCATTTGACGATAGAAAAAAAGGCTTTGAAAGTAAATTTGCCCACGATGAAGAAACATTATTTAAAATTAATGCAAAAAGAAATAAATTTTTAGGTGAATGGGTTGCAGATAAATTAAAGAAAACTGACAAAGATAAAGAAGATTATATTCTAGAAGTAATAAAATCAGATATGCTCGAACCTGGAGATGATGATGTTTTTAGAAAAGTTAAAAAAGATTTATCAGAAGGTAGTTTTGATAATATCGACGAAGAGATTAGAAATAAAATGAATGAATTTATGGAAACTGCAAAGAAAGCTTTTTTATAAAAGCTTTTTCATAACTTAATGATATCTGATATTTAATGCAGAGTCTTTGATGTATATTAGTTAGATTTCTAGGGCTTTAATTAGAAACTATACATACACAATTATGGCATATAAAATAATGATGTGTTATGTTTACTTATGGCAAGCATTAAAGTCAGTAAATATGAAAAGATAATTAGTGGAATTAACGTAGCTAATTTAAATCTTAAGATAAATTCTCCTGAACAATTAAAAAATTTACTCTGCAATGTTAATAAATTTATGACAAAGAGGTTAGAAAATTTAGATGGAGAAGAATGTTTAAAATGGTTTTTAAAAAATATGAAAAAGTATCAAACTCTTCTAATTATCATGAGTTTATATAGCAAAAATTCATCAACCTATAAAGAAGAGATAATAAAAAATTTAAGTACATATTCTCATAAAACTATTTTACAAATTATTGATGAAGCTTTATTAAAAAAATATCTTATTTATAAGAAAAATGCTGAGAACGGTGATAATAAGAAGAAATTAATTGAACCTTCTTCAGAACTTTTAATTGCATACATAAATTGGAATATTAAACACATATCCAACTATTCCAATGCAGTTAAAAACATAATTAAATAAATTTTCTTCTAAAAATTAACTTGGACTTTTCCAATTGGTAAAATTTCACCAGTAAATTTTTCTCCTTTTTTTACAGGGACTATAGATGTAGTTGAACCTGTAGTAACCCAAAAATCATTATTTAAAAAAATGCCTTTATTTTGTAATTCCTTAATCAGCCAAAATAATGAGTTAATTGGATTACCCAAAATATTTTTTGTATGTCCCAAATAAATTTTTTTATTGTTAAGGTTTGTTATTTTAGTTTTTGATTGGAATTCTAAAATATTTTTTATTTTGTATACTTTAGATTTTACAAAAGAAATATTTAAACCAAAATCAACAATAGCCTGTCCAACGAAATTTGTTTTTTTTAATTTTTGTCTGTATCCAACCAATTCAATAGCCGGTGTAATTCCATCTATATATTTTTTTAATTGTTTCTTTTTATTAACTCTAATGTTAAATATTTTTTTGTTTATTTTGTAGGCAACTTCTAATTCAATGCCTAATGTATTTGGAGATAATTTAAGTTTTTTTTTGCTATTAAAAGTTTGCTCTTTAAAAATGAATGAATAAAAAGGTTCTTTAGCCTTTAAAATCTTCATAATTTTTTTGTTTGTTGCGCCAATTTTAAACCCTATTGGGTGCCACTTAAGTTTTGCTTCAGCTAAATTTTTAATTTGTTTTACTATATTTATATTCTTAGTAATATTAATTGGTAAAGGCTCAATTAAAATATTTTTTTTTCTAGCTAAAGCTAAAGAACTTGAAAAAATATCTATTTTTTTATAAATTTCCTTAGAATGCATTTCTAAATAAATTTAAATTTTACTTTAGATATTTTTTTTCCATACCTGCTCCAACTGTGTATTTGGGATCTACAAAATTCCCCAATCTAACCTTGCCAACTTGACTTAAGATCATATAAATATCCCATGTGTCGAAATTGTAATCTTTAGCAAGCCATCTAACTAATTCTCTATAAGCTATTCTAGTTGCATCCTCTAAAGGCCTCGTACTTCCTATGGCCATTAACATATCTTCAGTTTCTAGTCTTGGCCATTCAATCGTATAATTTTTTATAAGATCGACTTTTATTGTTGTCGTAGTTGGATATTCAACAGCAACTCCACACACCTCTCCATCTCCTTGGCATGCATGTGCATCTCCTATAAACAATCTGCCACCAGGACTTCTGACAGGTAAATATGTAATGCTTCCAGGTCCCATATCTGGAAGGTCCATATTTCCTCCATGATTGTCTGGTGTTAAGGAATTAATAGAGTCTATCTCCGGAGAACAGCTCAATGTTCCAATATGAGGTTTGTATGGCAAAGTTATTCTGTCTGACCAATAAACATTTTTTTCGTCTAAATTTATTTTTCTAACTTTTTCTGGCAGTGGATCGTTCAATGTTGCGGTATAACTTGTTCCAGTTAAGGCTCCAAACTCCTCTATCATACAGCAAGTTCCTAAAGGATTACTTCCTCTTGGTACCATCTTATCAATATATACAGCTATAGCGTCTCCCTTTTCTGCTCCTTCTATCATTATTGGACCATTTTGTGGATTTAAAAATGGCATTACTAATTTTTCAGAAGGCTTATCTGTTTCTTTCTGAATTTTTCCCTCAAATGCATCTCGCGTTTCAACAATCACAGTATCACCTGGCTTTATATGCATTACCGGATCTGAATACGGTCCCATTGTGTATTGATATTTTCCCTGCACTTCTTCAGTAAGCTTATGAGTTTTACCCTTACTATCTCTCCCCACACCTTTTGTCATCATTATAGAATTCTTTAACCAACTCATATTTCCTCCTTTTTATTAGTTATGTAAACTTAACAAGTCTCTTGCTTTTTCAACAGTATTTATTTCTGAAGACTTTAATTTTTTTGTCAAAGCACCTTTTTCTACTAGGATACAGTCAGAATTTAACTGACTAATTAATGAAATATTTTGCTCAACAACAATAAATGTTTTTTTTGAATTTTTTGATAAATCCAACAAAGTACTTCCAATAAATTTTACAATTGAAGGTTGAATTCCTTCTGCAGGCTCATCTAAAATAATTATTTCTGGATCAAAAATTAATGCTCTAGCTATTGAAAGTTGTTGTTGTTGCCCTCCACTTAATGATGATCCATCTGCAGATCTTTTTTCTTTTAAAATTGGAAACATAGAATAAATTTCTTCTAATTTATCTTCAGGACTAAATGAAAGTTTTTTCCTAGTGTAGATTGGAAGCATTATATTTTGTTCAACTGTTAAGGTGCTAAAGATTTCACGTCCTTGTGGCACATATCCTATTCCAGATTTTGATCTATAATCTGGGCTTGAATTTGTTATATCTTCATCCTTAAAGGTGATTTTTCCCTCTCTTGCATCTATAAGGCCCATTATGGTCTTCATTAAAGTTGTTTTGCCCATACCATTACTTCCAGTAATCGTAAGAATTTGACCTTGCTCAACTTCAAAAGAGAAATTGTTAACAATTACAGTAGAACCATAACCAGATGATATATTTTCAATTTTTATTAATAAATTTTTATTCATTAACTTAATCCTAGATAAATATCGTTTACACCTTTGTCTGAAAGAACTTGATCTACACTTCCTTCTATAAACATTTTTCCTAGATGTAGTAATGAAACCTTTGAGGCCGTCTGTTTTACAAAATCCATGTCATGGCCTACAACTACAAAGGTAATACCTTGTTTATTTAAATTTTTAACAATTTCTCCAGTTAATTTTGTTTCATCGAGAGATAAGCCTGCTGTTGGTTCATCTAAGAAAACTAAATCAGGTTTAGAAATAGTTGATAATGCTATATCAAGCCATTGCTTCTTACCATGAGATAAATCCCCAGCTAAATTATTTTTTTCTTTTTCAAGAGAAAAATCATTCAATAAATCATTAACTTTGAGAGAATCCTTTCTGTTATTTGCTAGCGACAAATTTTGAAGGACTGTTAACTCTGAAAAAACCGATGGGGCTTGAAATTTAACTCCCATTCCTAAATTTATTCTTTCGTGAAGTTTCAATTTTTCAATATTTTGACCTTTATATAGAATGGTCCCAGTATTTGGGGAGTGAATACCAATAACTAATTTAAAGAATGTGCTTTTCCCAGCTCCATTAGGACCAATAATAAATCTTATTTCTCCTGGTTCTACTGACAAAGAAACATTATCTACAGCAGTGAATCCACCAAACTTTTTAGTTACTGATCTAGTTTCTAAGATTGAAGCCATTTAACTTTTTCTATTAATTTATTTTTTAACATTAGGATAATTCCATCTGGAAAAAACCTCGTAGCAATTACTAAGATTAAACCCATTACTATTATTGCAAATTGTTTTCCATTTATTGCTAAAGTTTGAGATAACCACACAAAAAATATACAACCTATAAAAACTGAAAAGAAATCTTTTTTCCCACTTGCAGCAACATAAACAACTGGCAATGCTGCAGACACTAAACCCATTGAGTCAGGAGTTATATAGCTTCCCCAATTAGTATAAAGAATACCGCTAATACCTGCCAATACAGATGCGATTGTAAACCCAATTAATTGTATTTTTTGAACATTATGTCCAAGGCTTGAAACTCTTTCTCTGTCTTCTTTTGAGGCAAGAAATATTAATCCCATTTTAGAACTTTTGAATTTATATAAAGAGATTAAAATCAATATTGATAATATTAAAATGAAATAATACTGAGTCACTCCTTCAACTAAGCCAAAAGGAATTTTTTCAAAACCTATTATTGGCATGCCTTGCATACCATTAAAACCATTCAATCTTGCGTTACCAATAGTGTATTCAGGTCCTGCTGTTTGTTGCATAAAAGTTTCAAGAACTAATGTCATTGCAAGAGTTACTATTCCAACAAATACATCGTAAATTCCGCCATAGAACAGAAAATATCCAACGATTAAACCAAAAATTCCTGTGAGTGTTAAAGCTAAAATAACAGACCACAAACTAACGCCAGCAACTCCTAAAAAGTTTATACTTATTACTGAAAATCCATATCCCGCTAATCCAAAAAAGGCAGTTTGACCAAAACTTAAAATACCTCCCATTCCCCAAATTACAGCAAGACCTAACGAAATAAAAGTCCAGCACATAAAATAAGAAAAATTATCAAGATAATAACTATCAATAAATAATGGCAATGTTCCCAAGATTACAAAGGTTATAATTTGTAATTTATTTTTTTTATAATCAGCTTTCATTTTTATTTAGATTTTTTAAGTATTAGGCCACTAAAACCATTTGGCAGATATCTTATGATTAATATTACGGCACATAATATTGCTATTAACCCAAAAGTTGATTTATAAAAGAATGTAACTGATGTCTGAACTGTTCCTAAAAATGCAGCAGCTGGAACTAATCCCACAAAAGGACTTGCACCTGCTGTAACAACTGTAATAAATGCACTTACAATAAAGGCTTGTCCTATACTTGGCACAATAGTCATTGTTGGAGCATACAATGCACCTGTAACTCCAGCTAGACCAGCACCAATTGCAAACGTCACCGAGTAAACATTTTTAACATCTACACCCATTGATGATGATATTGCAGGGTTTTCAATTGTAGCTCTTGCTAGTGTGCCAAAACTTGTCTTCATAAATAAATAATACAAGAGGAACAAAATAAACAACGCAAAGAAAATTAGAAAAATTCTATATTCTGAATAAGAAAACTCTCCTAACCGAAAATTGCCCATAGGAGTTTGTAGTCCTTCATAAGAAGGCCCAAAAATAACTAAAAAAGATTGCGAAACGATTAAGCTTATTCCCCAGGTGGCAACGACAGAGTCTAACGGTCTTCCATATAAATATCGGATTATGTATTTTTCTAATATTAAACCAAAAATTATAGTAACTATAACTCCAAATGCCATTGCAATAGGCAATGGTAAATTAAAAACTTTTCCAGAAACAACTGTTCCGTACGCTCCAACTGTAATAAATTCTCCATGAGCGAGATTAATAATTTTCATCATTCCAAAAATAACTGCTAATCCAATCGCCGCTAAAAGTAAAAATGCAAGTGAGTCACCAAATTGATAAAAGATATTAAAAAGAAAAACCATATAATTTTATAATAAATTAAATTACAAAACTTAGCGATAATATTATTACCGCTAAGTTTTAATTTTATATGTTAATTGCTTGGTGGATTTGACGGAGTATACTGAGAGTAATCAGCTTTATTAGCTAAATCACATCCATTGTCTCCTAACCAATATGGTTGAATATCCTTCCAAATTTTAGGTATTGTTACCGTATGACCTTTTCCAACTCTCACTAAGAAAATCGTATGACTTCCATGGTGACTTTTTGGATCCATAGTCACAACACCTGAAGGACCATCATGAGAAATACCGCTCTCTAAAGCCGTAACTACTTTCATCGTATCAGTAGTACCTGCCTTTTCCACTGCTTTGGCATACATGTATATTGCATTATATGCATTAGCTGACTCCATATTAATATATGGTTCATTTGGATATAGCGCTCTGAATCGTTTCACATAGTCTTTACTTTTATCATGAAACTCCCCTGATTTAATTACTTCATGAACTTCTTGAATGTAATTTACAGTTACGTACATGTTCTCTAACGCTGGAGGAGCAAATCTTCTATGCTCATACGCTTGTCCTACATTGATTGAAGTAGCCATTGGAATCCCCAAACCAGCTGAAGCTTGTTGCTCATAAAATGAAGCTTGTTTAGCTCCAACTAAAAGAGTCATCAAAACATCTGGTTTTGCTTTTTGGATTTTTTGGATTGTTTGACTATATTGAGAAACATCTAGAGGTATAAATTCTTCACCTACCATTGTTCCGCCAGCTTCCTTAACTATTTGTCTAACCCATTCAGCTGAAATCTGACCAAAGTTATAGTCAGCCGCAATTGTGTAAACATTTTTTCCATATTTTTCCATCATCCAAGGCACCAAAGTACTGAATTGTTGTTCAGGAACTGCCCCAGTCATAAAGGTAGTTTTACTACAAACACCACCTTCATATTGGTTGTTGTAGAAATAAAGCATTTTATTTTTTTCCATAATGCCTCTTATTGATTCTCTAGATGCACTAGAAAATGCCCCAAATACAACATCAACTTTATCCTTCTTAATCAGTCTTTTAGCAAATTCTTGAAATCTCCTATTATCTGACTGAGTATCGTACCTTACTATTTCAAGCTGTTTACCTAAAACACCACCTTTAGCATTAATTTCTTTTACCGCTAATTCGTAAGCGTGTATTTTTGGAACTACTGCTATAGCGAAGTTTCCTGTTTCATCTTCTAAAATACCCAGTTTAATTGTCTCAGCAGACCATGCGGTACTGAAGAACAATAAGAAACCAGATACTAGAAGTGCAATTGTTTTTTTCATATATTACTCCTGTATTTATTATTTTATAAATTAAAACAGGATCAAGAAATAATAAATAGCCTGTATTTTTATATAAATAATAAATAGATATAAAAATACAGGGAAAAAATATATATATTTTAACGTGTATAATAATTAGAAATTAAATTTTTTACAATAAATTTCCTTATCAATGTGATTAACTAAAGTGGTTATGAAACAAATTTTAAAAAATAAATATAAAGTAGCAGCAGTTCAATATGAACCCTCTCAATTTAAAAAAGATTACAATATTAACTCCCTAATAAAACTCTGTGAAGAAGCTGCAAAAAATGGTGCAAAACTTATTGTAACACCAGAGATGGGAACAACTGGATACTGTTTCTTGGATAGAAAAGAAGTTAGTTCTTTAGTTGAGCCGATACCTGGGCCTACTACAAAAAAATTTTACGAAATAGCAAAAAAATATAACTGCTTTATTGTTATTGGTTTTCCAGAAGTAGATGAAGAAACTCAATTATATTATAATTCAGCAGTACTTATTGGACCTAAGGGAATAGTTGGTAAGCATCGTAAAAGTCATTCTTATATCGCAGAACCTAAATGGTCTGCACCAGGACAGGATCATTTAGTTTTTGATACAGAAATTGGAAAAATTGGTATTTTGATTTGTATGGACATACACTTTATTGAAACTGCTAGACTAGTTGCACTACAAAAAGCTGACATTATAATTCATATAAGTAATTGGCTTGGAGAAAGAACTCCTGGACCATATTGGATTAGTAGAGCCTTCGAAAATTGTTGTTATTTAATAGAAGGAAACCGATGGGGATTAGAAAGAACTGTACAATTTAGCGGTGGAAGCTGTGTAATTAACCCTGACGGATCGATAGCCTCAGTAATTGATAAAGGTGATGGAGTGGCTTATGCAGATGTTGATATTTCATGGTCTAGAAAAAGGCAAGTTTTAAATGAAAAGATATTTGATGACAGAAGACCTGAGATGTATTTAAATTTACCTACAAATCCCTATTTGTGGAATCCGCTAGATTTTTTTGGTTTATATGGAATGGATCCTTTGCCTAAAGGAAAAGAGTCTATGGTTTCTATCGTACAAATGAATACAACAAATAATGTAAAACAAAATTTAAAAAAAATTTTTAAACACTTACAAATAGCTAAAGATAATCATAGTGAATTGGTAGTTTTTCCTGAATTAGCTTTAACTGGCCACTTAGATAAAAATAAATCTGCAATTAGAAAAAATAGTTCAGAAATTCTACAGTTGGCAAATTATGCAAATAAAAATAATCTATATATTTGCTGTGGGTTTGCTGAAGAAGAAAAAAAAGAATTTTACAATTCTTCAATACTTTTTGGTCCTGAGGGAATTATAGGAATTTATAGAAAAATTCATTTAAACAATGAAGACAAGAAGTGGGCTAGTGAGGGTAATGAGTGGAAATATTACGACACTAAAATTGGAAGAATTGGTTTAATGATAGGTTATGATGCTATTTTTCCAGAGTCGGCGAGGTGTTTGGGTTTATATGGTTGTGATTTGGTTTTGTGTTCCTCAGCTCAAAAAGGAACTTTCACTCATGGACACAAAGGAAGTGATATTAGACAAAACCATCCTATTCCTATGGGATCAGACCCAAATCACTGGAATCATTTTAGAATAAGGGGTGGTGAAAATAACATATACTTTTTATATGCAAATATTTCTGACAAAAAAAATAATTATTTAGGCAAAAGTGGAATTTTTGGACCAGATCCTTTTAAATTTCCAAGAGAAGAGAGTTTAATTCACGATGATGAAGACATAACTCATTTAAAAATAGATACATCTAATTTAGATACAAACTATCCCACTAACGTTGTCCGAGATAAATTTATGATGTCGATGAGACAACCACAACATTACATTCCACTAATAAAACATCATCAAAAAAGTAAATAAATAAAAGATAA
The DNA here is from genome assembly GCA_905612435.1 of uncultured Candidatus Pelagibacter sp. Classification (GTDB taxonomy): domain Bacteria; phylum Pseudomonadota; class Alphaproteobacteria; order Pelagibacterales; family Pelagibacteraceae; genus Pelagibacter. The sequence continues at coordinate 6,609 of CAJQRZ010000004.1, read as the reverse complement.
AATTATAAGCACTATGATAATCCAAACAGTAAGATTAGTTAACAGTTGTTTTAATTTAGAATTAGACTGTAAAAAAGCAGGTAGAACCAATAATAGAACCCCTATCATATATACTACAGGTATTAGTTGATCCATCATCCAAGACTAACAAATCCCAAATCAATTGCTTTATCTCTAATCTTTATTTTGTATTTATCTTTGACTGATTGAGGTGCTTTTTTTAATAGATCTGATAAAATTCCCATAATAAATGATACTTGATATTGGATACAGAGTCATTGGATGTATTAGGTGAGTTTCTAGGGATTTTATGCAGTGTTTAGATACTAAAAAATTGCAAGAGAAATCAATTTTGGATATACTTTTATTAATAAAAATAAGTTAAAAAAAAAATGACATTAAAAATAAATAGCTTAGCTCCAGATTTTACAGCTGAAACTTCTGAAGGAAAGTTGACACTTCATGAATGGTTAGGTGATAGTTGGGGAGTTTTATTTTCACATCCAAAAGATTTTACACCGGTTTGTACTACAGAATTAGGTGCATTAGCTAAATTGAAGCCAGAATTTGAAAAAAGAAATGTTAAAGTTATGGGTTTAAGTGTTGACCCTGTATCTGATCACATTAAATGGTTAGAAGACATTAAAGATGTTTGTGGATTAAAACCAAATTATCCAATAGTAGCTGATGAAAAATTAGAAGTAGCAAAACTTTATAATATGCTTGAAGGTGATGTGGGAACTACATCAATGGGACGTACTGCCGTAGATAATCAAACAGTTAGAACGGTTTATGTTATTAGACCCGATAAAAGAATTGGATTGTTTTTAACCTACCCAATGACAACTGGTCGTAACTTTCATGAAATTTTAAGAGCTATTGATTCCATGCAGCTTACATCAAAATATAAAGTAGCTACACCTGCGGATTGGAAAAAAGGTGAGGATGTAATTATTGTTCCTAAGGTTACAAATGATGAAGCAAAAAAAATATATCCTAATGGATGGGAAACAATAAAACCTTATTTACGCAAGGTTCCTGATCCGACTAAATAAACTTGGAACATAATAAATTAATTGCAACTAGATCAATTTCACTACGTAGAACAATACAATTACTAAAAAAATTAATATAAATATTTTTCTTAAACCTTTAGCTTCTTTTTCTTGGTGCTTCTTCCAAATGTCTACGTTGGTCTCAGTCTTTTTATCTTTTTCTTCCATTTTATTAATATAGTTTACTTATTTATAAGTCTTTACAATTTACTATACTTTTTAATAAGCTAACACTACTATGGTAAACATGAAACTATTAGAATGTATAATACGTGTTATAATTAATTTTTTTGCTTATCTAATCATGTCGCTTATAGCAATTTACTGTTTAATTTTTATTGCCCATTCTTTTGCAGGCCAAATGTATACTATAACTCACGGGGAATATTTTCTAATTTGGATTGTAATGGCAGTTTTTATTAGACAAGTCAGCGGAGATATTTCCGTATTATTTTTCAAAAAATCTGGAAAAGAAGACAACTAAAAGTTTTTTCATTATCAATCTGTTAAAAGTTTAAACATCAAAAACGTTAGTTCAATTATTATAAGTGCTTCGATCATTTAAATTTTATTAAGAAGCAGCTAATACAGCTACAATTAATGTAACAAGAACTGAAAACCACATTACATCATTGTTCTTTTTAGCTTTTTTCTTTTTCTTTTTCTTTTTCATGCCTCAACATACAAGATATTGGATACAGAGTCCTAGGTGTATTAGGTAAGTTTCTAGAGCCTTTATGTAGTGTTTAGATACTAAAAAAGGCACCTCCAGTTACTAGTCTGATACCTAGTTTGCTCATGGTCTTACTAGTTATATGTACCTTTGTTTTTAAACAAATTTATTTTGATAATTAAAAATTACTACTCTCACAACAATTCTAGGGACATAGTGAGTCACGATGGAATTTGAAATATCAATCAACATTGTATGGACTGGCCCATGCTTTACACAGGTAATCCTTATGTAATCCAACCGGGTAATGTGTTCTTTATGCATATGATATTAATAGATTCAGCCTCTAATTTAGCGATGAATTTAGGAGAAACGTACTTAGTAACTGAGAATGGTAATGAGAGATTAGGGAAACAAAAACTGGATTTAGTAGTGTTAAAGGGCCTACTATGTAGTGTTTGGTAATTAACTAGTTATAAATTTTTGTAAGTGATCTATAAGTTCTTTTTGCTCTTTCATCATAATTTTCAAAACATCTCGAATTGAAATAATTCCAACTATTTTTTTATTTTCTAACACTGGAAGATGTCTAATTCCTTTTTCATCCATTATTTTCATACACTGGTCAATTTTATAATTTTTAGTAACAGTGATTAATTCTTTGGTCATAACTTCATTTAATAATGTATCTTTGCTACTCTTGCCTTTTAAAACAATCTTTCTTGCATAATCTCTTTCTGAAAATATACCTATTGGAAAATTATTATTATCAACAATAATGATTGCGCCTATATTATTTTCTGACATTAAAATAAGTCCTTGTCTTACATTTTGGTCTTTTGAAATAGTCCAAATTTTTCTGTTTTTATTTAGTTTTAAAAAATTTTCTAATGTAGTCATTATTTTTAATTTAAAATTTTCTTCTTAGCTTTTTCATACCTTTAAGATACTTGATATTGGATGCAGAGTCCTTGGTATATTAGTTAGGTTTGTAGAGTCTTTATCCAGTGTTTAGTTACTAAAAAGAGTAATCCTATCATCCTGTCTATCATCTTGTTTGCTCTTGTAATAAATATAACCTCGGCAAGAAAACCGAGGCCACATTTTCTCAGTTTTTGATTTTACGTATAGCTGACAGGGTTTCCTGGTCTGCCATTAGGTAAATCTTTATTTTTGATTTCAGTAACAGCATCTTTTGTAGTACTGATTTTTACCTCTACTATTTCTTTAAGACGATCGTTATCAACTAATTGCTCTTTACAATAATTAATAACTTTTTCTTTAGCATCTTTAGCAGATTCTGCTTTGATGATTTCTTCTCTAGTTGAAGTTGATTTTTCAATTACGTCTACTTTAACTTTATACATATTAGTCATGTAACCTCCTTGGTAATTTATAACATGATATACATATTGATCTCAACCTCTAACATTAAATTTTATTAAGGTTTTATTAATTTTTTTATTATTTTGTTAATTTTTATTCTCGTTATACGTTACTTGTGGTTAAAAACACATTTCATGACACACGGCCGACGGAACGAGCCTACACATTTTTCTAGTTTGCTGAATTTATGTTCAGATTAGTTCTACACGTAATTAAAATGGATTTTTAATTATCCCTATCACATTAGCAGACTTTTATAAGATGAAGGATTAATAGGTTTAAAATCTCTTCCATGTTTGTATTCTGGTCGAGCAAATTTGGTTTGAGCGTTATCGCACGGATTAAGAATGGCTGAAAAAATTGCTCTATCGAAGGGTGACATGTTATGCGCTGAACCATGTACTAGGTTATCTACAAAAATAACAACTGTACCAGCGTTTCCACGAGCTGATATAATTCCATTTTCTTTTACAAGAGCTTTAACATTTTGCTGATCAACAACCCACAATGGGTAATTTGTAGTAACAGTATCAAGTTTTGATGGAGCAGAACCGTATTTATGAGATTTGGGAATGAAGAAAAGTGGACCATTAAATTCAGTAACGTCATCAAGAAAAACATGTAAATTCAAAGCCATTGGTTTGGGGGATCCATCTTCTCCATAATGAGTTGCAAAATCATAATGCCACTGCCAAACTTCTCCTGTAAAAGCAGCTTTGACGTTAATTTTTGTTTGCTGAATATAAAGATTATGACCGCGTATCTGACATGCAGGCTCAAAAAAATTAGGGTGTCGAGTGAGGTCATCAAAAATCTTGCTACGAAGATGCAGCCCCATTGCAGTACGGACTACCCCTGAAGATTTTTCGACTAAGTTGGCCTCGTTTTTCTCATTAAAGGCTAAAGTCATAGCATCACGAAGATTTTTTATTTCTTCATTTGAAAAGCAACTTGGTATAATAACATATCCAAGTTCATCAATTTTTTTAAGTTGGCTTTTATTGAGTTTCATTTATTTTCATTTATTTTAGAGCCAAGATTCCTAAAATCTTTTTCATATATTAAGTCTAACAAATCAAAAATACAGTGTCCAGATAATGAAAAAAGAGCAATCCTATCTTCTAGTTTGTCCTCTAGTTTGTTCTTGGTCTTATTAGTTATATAGGGCTTTACTTTTAAACAAATTTATTTTGAAATAAATTTTTTTACTTCTGGAAAAATATTATAGAAACCTAGTTAAAGGCACATGGTTGACGGAACACCCCTTACATTCTTTTAGTTTGTTGAATTTATAATGCTGATTAGTGATTAGGTTAGTATTGACCATTAAATCTAATTTTGGGAATTTTTTGTTTAGGAATTAATATTCTTTTATTGTCTTATTAATTTTTAAAAAGACTTTTTTAATTTTGGAACAAAAAAAAACATAATTTAGCTATTATCGATATTGGTATAAATATTATCCACAAGTAAATTAGCATTAATTGTTTTATATTTCTTAGCATATTTTTCTCATTTAAATTATTTGTTATGGTATTAAAGTGTTATTGAAGTGTTATTGAAGTGTTATTGAACTATATAAATCTAAATTTTTAATTTTTTTTTCTAGCTCTGTAATTCTCTTTTCCTCTCCTGATCAAAACATCTTTTTTAAAAAAATAAAACAATTCCCATAATGGTGCTAAAAGCAACTAACAAACTAAATAAAACTAAATTTGTAAAATTATCTTTTTCTTTTTCTTTTCTGTTTTTTGCTAATAAATTGTATATATCAACGCGAGCAAGAAACACTTTTTCTTTGACTTCATAAGTATTCGAAGTGATGACGTTTTCTTCATTAGTACTAATAATTCTTTCTGCACTCATCATTGTAATTAAACATATTTAATTCATATAAACAATTTGTACATAGCTTAAATTGGGTCAAACTAATTAATTATATGTCCATTATAGGTTTTAACTGATCCTTCAAAAAGTAAAACTGGTAATATAATTTTTACTCTTAATGAAAAGCTGATTAATGTTTATAATAATTCTACATGGAATCTACACATAATTCACACAGAATTAAATTACTCTTTAATAGGTTTATAAGAAGTACACCACGCTTTTACTTCCTTCATATGAGGAAGCATTCCTATAAAGGATTATAGAAACACGATCTGGGGCACCGGGTAACAGAACGCCCCTTACCACTCTTCTACTTCTCTTTATTTATAATGCTGATTAACGTTTAGATTACTTTTTGTCGGGCTCTGGTCGGGATTTTAGTTATTGTTCTAATCATAAAAACCTAATTCTTTAAGTATAGTTTTCAGCTCATTCAAAGTTACTTTTCTGGAAATTCTTTTCTTGGCACCTTTCCAAACAATTTTATTCTTTCTCGCAAACTGCTTGCAAGCACCGTTCTCACAACCAAATGTTCCTCCCTCTGCTGCACTTATATTTTCATCATTCCACCAAACCCAAATATAAGGACCTAGTTGATTTTGAATAAAAAAATAGTTAGCATAACGAGGTTTACCATCTGATGTTTGCATGGTCATGCCTGGTAATTTTTTTTCTTTAAAGCTAGAGCTGGTTAGTTTTTCAGTTAAGTATATATGAAAAAACTCCACCGCTTGATCATCTAGCTTGAGAGGACCTGATCCTTTTTTTATACTTGTGCTGTCACCTGCAAATAAGGTTGTTGAGAATAATACACCCAGAACCACGATCCCTAAAAGTTTTTTCATGATCCACGATCCTAACACAAATATCGTGGAGAGTAGAGTTTAGTTATTTAAAAAACAAACTATATTTTTTCTTTAAATATTTTAACTATATACTTTTGACCTTTATAATGAAAAAATGATGGATAAAGTTTATTATTATTTATTTTCAAGTGATTAAATAGTTGTTTAATTGTTTTGTTAATATTTAACTGACTATCTTTAGGATATCTTCTCTTATTAAAATTACCTTTGCCACTTTGTTTTTTTGATTTAACATTAGGATATTTAACAAGGAATTTTTTTATTATCCTTAAAAATTGTATTCCCTGTATGTTTCTAATTTCATCAGACAATTCTGTTCCATCTAGCATAAAAGAATTTTGGAAATAAATTGGACCAGCATCAATTTCTTTTACTGCTTCAATTAAAGACATATAAAACTTATTTTTATTTTTTAGAATTTGATATTGTAATGGAGCAAATCCTTTGTCTTTTGGTAATTTACTTGGATGGGTGATTAATACTAACTCATTTTTTTGTAAAAAACTCTCGGGTAATATTCTTTTATCATAATCTAAAACCTTAAATCTGTTTCTTGCTTATTCGTTTAATGAAAATTTTACGAAAAAAAGGTAACTCTTATAAAAAGATTTCAGAAGTAATCACCAAATCAACGCGTAAAAAGTTTGCTAAATCTTGGGTGTTTAATATTCTTCAAAGAGAAAGTTCCATTCCACCGAATGAAGAAATTATTAGACACAATATCTATAATGTTGAATTA
>CAJQRZ010000003.1 GCA_905612435.1 uncultured Candidatus Pelagibacter sp. | reverse complement strand
TTGGATTAGCAACCGTAAGCCTTTATCTTTTTGAAGGAATAATTGGGATACCAGTTTTTTCAAACTCTCCAGAAAAAGGAGTTGGTTTAATATATTTTATGGGTCCTACAATGGGTTATTTGATAGGATTTTTGATTGCTACTTTTTTGGCTGGCTACCTAAATCTTAAAACTAATATTTTTTTAATTTTCATGAAACTTACTTTATCTGTTTCTATTATTTATATTCTTGGAATGTTATGGCTTGGTAGCTTAATTGGTTGGGATAAACCAATATTTGAATTAGGTGCGGCACCTTTTTTACTAGCAGAGTTATTTAAAATTACTTTATTAACAATTTTGACAAAAATTATTATCAATTTTAGAAAATTTATCTAGGGGATCTTTTAGATAATATTCTTTGTAGAGTTCTCCTATGCATTTTCAGACGCCTTGCAGTTTCAGATACATTCCTATTACATAATTCAAAAACTCTATGAATATGTTCCCATTTGACTCTATCAGCTGACATCGGGTTTTCCGGTGGCTCTGCTTTAGTGTTTGGATCTGCAAGAAGTGCTTTTTCCACATCATCTGCATCAGCTGGTTTAGACAAGTAGTCTATTGCACCCTCTTTTATAGCTGCAACTGCTGTTGGGATATTTCCATAACCGGTAAGCATAATAATTCTACTTTTTCCATTTGAATTTTGAATTTCTTTTACAACCTCAAGCCCATTTCCATCGTTTAACCTTAGATCAACAACGGCAAATGCTGGTTTTTTTAATTTGACACTATTAATACCTTTTTTTACACCTTCTGCTTGAGTTACGATAAAACCTTTTTTTCCCATAGCTCTAGCCAATCTTTCTCTAAAGGGGTTATCATCATCTACAATTAATAATGATTTATCCTCGAAATCGCTTAATTTTTTAAGTAAAACTTGTTCAATCATAATCCTCATATAGTTATTAATTTCTCTAATTCAATACGTATTATTTACTTTACATTAATTAACTAAAGGCTTAATTCTTCGAAAATATAAAGTTTTTTTACTATTTAATAAAAAGCTTTTTTTATTAAATTTTTTTTGGGGGCATACGCAATGCAAAAATTTAAAACTGTTGACGAACTTGTAAATCAACTAAAACCGGAAAGACCAATTTACTGTATCAGAAAAAAATCGATACATATTGCGTCAAAAACATTTCAAAATAAATTTCCAGGTAAAATTTTATATGCTGTAAAAACTAACCCACATCTTGAGGTCTTAAAAGCAATAGTTGAAAGTGGAATTGAAAACTTTGACGTAGCATCAATTAAAGAAATTGAAGATATAAGAAGGGTAAGCCCTGAAGCAAAATGTTCTTATATGCATACGGTCAAAAGTAGAGAAAGTATAAAAGAAGCTTATTTTAGGTATAATATAAAAGCATTTTCATTAGATACTAAAGATGAATTAATAAAAATTATTGAAAGTACAAACCATGCAAAAGATTTAGAGCTATTTGTAAGAGTAGCAGTTTCAAATGAGCATGCCGAAATAGATCTATCAAAAAAATTTGGCGCATTAACTTCTGAAGCATCAGGTTTATTAAGACTAACTAAACAATATGCAAAAAAAATAGGTCTAAGCTTTCATGTTGGGTCTCAATGTATGCATCCAATTTCATACGCTAAAGGGATCACAGAAGTAGGAAATATAATTAAAAGAACAAAAATTTTACCCGATTATATCAATATTGGTGGTGGTTTCCCGGCAATTTATCCTGACCTAGTTCCACAATCGCTAGATAATTACTTTGAAGAAATAAAAAAAGGTTTAAAAAATTTAAAATTAAAAAAACTACCAAAAATTATGTGTGAACCAGGCAGGGCAATAGTTGCAGAAAGCGGCTCAACAATTGTTAGAGTAAATTTAAGAAAAAAACAAAAATTGTATATTAATGACGGAACATATGGAACGCTATTTGATGCTGGAACTCCTAATATTGTGTTTCCATCTCGTTTAATTAAAAATGGAAAAATAATTTCTAAAAAATTAACTGCGTTTGATTTTTATGGTCCAACGTGCGATAGCATGGATTATATGAAAGGTCCATTCTTGCTTCCAAACAATATTAAAGAAAATGATTACATAGAGTTAGGTCAACTTGGTGCATATGGCTTAACTTTTAGAACTCAATTTAATGGTTTTTATTCAAACGAAATCTATGAAGTTGAGGATGATCCAATTATGACAATTTATGGTAAAGACGTAAATAAAGCTGTATTAGTTGCTTAATGTCAGAAAATAAAAACCTAGGTCATAATAGTAAAAAAGACTTTTTAAAAAATCCTGTTGAACATATTGATATTACATCCTTTGATTCCAGAAAGATTATTTCTTCAATGGAAAAAATGTCTTTTGTTTCAAGAGAAACTGCAAATGCTGCAAACATATTTAATGAAATGATTAAAGATAAAGATTGCACTATCTTTTTAACTCTTGCGGGATCAACATCGGCTGCTGGATGTATGAATATTTATAAAGACTTAGTAAAATATAATATGGTAGACGCAATTATTGCTACTGGAGCATCAATAGTGGACATGGATTTTTTTGAAGCCTTAGGTTTCAAACATTATCAAGGTTCACAATTTCAAGATGATACTGAATTAAGAAAAAACTATATTGACAGAATCTACGACACTTACATTGATGAAGATGAATTACAGAAATGTGATAAAAAAATATGTGAGATTGCAGATACTTTAGAGCCAAGAAGTTATACCTCTAGGGAATTTATTCACGAAATGGGAAAATATTTAAAAAAAAATTCTAAGAAAAAAGACTCTTTAATTGAAACAGCATATGACAATAATGTTCCAATATTTTGCCCTGCCTTTACAGATTCAAGTGCAGGCTTTGGTTTGGTCATTCATCAAGAAAAGAATCCTAAAAATCACTTGACCATAGATTCTGTTAGAGAATTCCGTGAACTAACTGAAATAAAAATACAATCAAAAGGGTCTGGATTATTTATGATTGGTGGTGGAGTTCCAAAAAATTTTATTCAAGATACTGTTATTTGTGCTGAACTTTTAGGTAATGAAGTTGAAATGCATAAATATGCTGTCCAAATTACTGTTGCAGATTCTAGAGATGGTGCTTGTAGTAGCTCTACACTGAAAGAAGCAAGTTCTTGGGGTAAGGTGGATATAACAAAGGAGCAAATGGTTTTTGCAGAAGCGACTAGTGTTTTGCCTTTAATTGCAAGTGATGCCTATCACAAAGGTGAATGGAAAAAGAGAACTAGAAAAAATTTCTCAAAAATATTTGGATAAAAATTGAAATATCTTTCTAATAAAAATGGATTTCTTGGAATTGATAATAATGTCAATATTAAAGAAAAAGTAGTTGTTATTCCTTTTGGCTTAGAAAAAACTGTTAGCTACGGGGGTGGCACTAGAAATGGCCCTAAAGAAATTATCAAAGCTTCACATCAAGTAGAATTATATGATGAGGAATTGCACTGTGAGCCCTATAAAAAAATTGGAATTAAAACATTAAAACCATTCAAAATTGATAAAGATATTAAAAAAGCTCTAAAAAAAATGGCAGCTATTAATGAAGAAATTTTAAATAAAAAACTTTTTCCACTTACTTTTGGTGGCGAACATTCAATTACACCAGGCTGCATTGCACCATTTGTTAAAAAGCATAAAAAACTATGCTTATTACATTTTGATGCACACGCTGACTTGAGAGAGAGTTACAATGGTGAAAAATTCTCCCATGCTTCTGCTATTAAAAGATGCCTAGATCATAAAAATGTATCAATAATTTCTTTTGGAATAAGAAATATTTCGAAAAGTGAAACCTTTTATTTAAAAAAAAACTTTTCTAGAATTAATATTTTTTGGGCTAAAGATAAAGCTAAGTGGAACTTAAAAAAATTCAAACAAATGATAAAAAATAAAACTGTTTATCTTACTTTTGATGTTGATGGATTAGACTCCAGCATTATGCCTGCAACAGGAACTCCTGAACCTGGGGGATTATTATGGGATGAGACTTTAAATATTATAAGAATCGCCGCTAAAAATTCTAATATTGTTGGAGCTGATATAAATGAACTATCTCCAATTAAGGGGTTTAATTCTTATAATTTTTTGGTTGCAAAGCTAGCTTATAAAATTTTATCTTATAAATTTTTATATTAAACTTTCAAAACTTTAAAGGTTCCTAATAACAATCTAAAAGGTATTAACATTACTAAGACCACAAATATTTTAACCGCTAAATCTCCCAAAGATAAAGTAACCCAAGGTATTCCTGTTGCATAAAAAGATATTGAAAAAAATAAAAAAGTATCAACAGTAGATCCAATAAATGATGATATTAGTGGTGCTACAAACCATTTCTTTTTTCTTAATTGATCAAAGATTTGTATATCTAATAATTGTGCAATTATAAATGCGGCACCTGATCCAATAGCAATTCTTACCGAAATTAAATCTGTAAAGTTTGTTGAAAAGAAAAGTGTAAATACAATACCTGTAACAAAACCAACATATACAATTCTTCTAGCAACTACTTTGCCATATGATCTATTGGCTAAATCAGTAATTAAAAATGCAATTGGATAACTAAATGCACCATAGGTTAAAATTACTTCTAATCCATAATGTTTAATTGGGAACTGTACTAAATAGTTCGACGCTAGCACAACTACTCCCATTAAAAATGAGAGAGTTAAAAATAGTCTATTCATTAGACTGATTTTTTTACTGGAGCTTTTATAAATGGGGATTTAAGTAGTAAACTTTTTTTCATCTTTTTTAGTCTTGGTGAAAGATTCTTATTTTTTACTGTTTTTAAAAAAAGATCAAAAGATCCTTTTTTATCAACTGATCGCACCGCAGCATTAGAAACTTTAAGTTTTAAACTTCTTTTTAAAAGTTCGCTTGTAAATTTTACTTTTTTTAAGTTTGGCAAAAACCTTCTTTTAGTCTTATTGTTAGCATGACTAACATTGTGACCTTTAAGAGGATTTTTTCCAGTTAATTCGCATTTTTTGGACATAATATTTAGGTGACTATATAGAATGTGATGTCGATCACGTCAAGTTTATTAGAGATAATTAATTATTTTTCTTTCCTATTATTTCTCTAAAGTTCATAACACCATCACTTATTAATAATTCTTTAAGCTCTTTTTTTATTTTTCCAACAATATTTGGCCCTTGAAAAACCATCCCTGTATATAACTGTACATAGTTAGCTCCAGATAAAAATTTTTCATATGCACTTTTTCCAGAGTCAACACCCCCTACTCCAATAATTTCAATTTTATCTTTTAATAAATTAAAAAATTTAACAATTAATTTATTTGATTTGTCTTCAAGTGGTTTACCTGAAAGACCACCTTTTTGATGCTTTAATATATTTTGTAAATTTTCACGCTTACCCTTTGTTGTATTAGATACAATAATTGCACTAACTTTATACTTTAATAATATTTCGCTAATTGTGTTAATTTGACTATCTAAAATATCTGGTGAAATTTTAACAACTATTGGTGTTTTAGATTTTAATTTAATTTTTTCTTCTTCTATAGAGTTCATTAACTCATCAAATTTTATCTCGTCATGAAAATTTCTTAAATTTTCCGTATTTGGTGATGATATATTTACTGTTATATAATCTGCAATATCATGAAAAGTTCTAAAACCAATTAAGTAATCACTTAATCTATCTTTTGTATCTTTGTTTGGTCCTATGTTTATCCCCAATAGTCCCTCTGGTGACCTAGCTCTAATTCTAGAACTAATATTTTCTGAACCTAAATTATTAAACCCAAGTCTATTTATCAAAGCCTGGTCTTCTACCAATCTAAACACTCTTGGTTTTGGATTGCCATACTGTTTAAGAGGTGTAATTGTTCCAACTTCAACAAACCCAAATCCAAGTTTAAATAATGGATTATAAACTTCAGCATTTTTATCAAAGCCAGCAGCAATACCAATTGGATTATCTATTCTTTTACCGAATAAAGTTGATTCAAACATTGGATCACCTTTATTTTCATCAAAAATATTTCTAACTAGATTTAATTTTAAAGATTTAATTGCTAAAGTGTGGGCTATTTCAGGATCAATTTTAAAAATTAAAGATCTGAATTTTGAAAACATTATTTTATCTTATCCTTTATCAGTTGTTTTGTTTCATTAACTCCAAAAAAACTTATAAAAAAACCCATTCTTGGACCATTCTCATCCCCAAAAACTACTTCATAAATTAGTTTAAACCAATCTCTTAGGTTTTCCTCATAACCATTATCTTTACCAGTTGAATAAATTAATGTTTGAATTTCTTCTGGCTTCATCTCGTCCTTACAACTCTCTAGTGTTTTAACTAAGGCTTTAAGAGCATTTTTTTCTTCATCATTAGGTTTTTTGTATTTTTTTTGTAATTTAATTACATCATTAAAATACTTAATTGCATAACCAATCAAATTATCAAAAATTGGATAATTTTTTTCTGAAATATTTTTTTTATATTTTTTAACAAATTTCCATAAAAGCTCTTTATTATCTGCATTACTCGCTTCTACTAAATTTAGTAGCATTGAAAAAGTCATTATAATTTCTTCTTTAGGTATTTCTCCATTATGTACATGCCAAACAGGATTCATTAATAGTTGTAATTCATTTTGTGACTTTGCTTTTTCTATATAATCCAAATATTCATCTACGGCTTTTGGGACAATCTCATTATAAAGTTTTTTTGCTCTTTTGGGGTTTTGATACATATATAATGATAAACTTTCAGGTGAGGCATATTCTAACCATTGATCAATGGTAATTCCATTTCCTTTAGATTTAGAAATTTTTTCACCATTTTCATCTAAAAAAAGTTCATAGGCAAATCCTGATGGATTATTTTTGCCTAATAATTTAATTATTTTTGTAGATAATATTGCACTTTCAATTAAATCTTTTCCATACATTTCAAAATCTATATCAAGGGCATACCATCTCATTGCCCAATCTACTTTCCATTGTAATTTGCAGTTTCCATCAAAAATACCTGCTTCCATTTTTTTACCAGCATTATCAAATATTATTTTAGATTTATCCTTATGAATTTCGAGCACTGGTATTTCTAAAACAATTCCTGTTTCAGGGCAAATAGGTAAAAATGGACTATAAGTTTGTTGTCTTTCCTTTCCTAATGTTGGAACAATTATATCCATAATACCTTGATAGTTCTCAAGAATTATTTGCAATGTTGAATTAAAAAATCCAGATTTATAGAGTTTTGTTGAACTTTTAAAATTATATTTAAATTTAAATTTATCTAAAAAAATTTTTAGCATCTCATTATTATGTTCTCCAAAGCTTCCATATTTTTTAAATGGGTCTGGAACTTGTGTTAATGGTTTATGTAAATTTTTATTTAAAAGATATTGATTTGGAACATTTTCTGGTACTTTTCTTAGACCATCCATATCGTCTGAGAATGTAATAATTTCTTTTGGTAAATCTGTTATTTGGTTTAATGCATTAACTATCATTGAAGTTCTTGCAACCTCACCAAAAGTGCCTACATGAGGAAGGCCACTTGGGCCATATCCTGTTTGCAAAACTATCTTACCTTTTTTTTCAATAAAATTTTTTCTTTCTCGTAAAAGTTTTTTTGCCTCCACAAAAGGCCAGGCATTCGTTTTATCTAAATTTGTTTTTTCAATCACAATTTATAATAGCAAAATATCTTATATTTGGCGTTTTTATTAATTCTTATAGAGTTGAAATTTATTTACCATAAAATAGTGTTCTTCAAAATGTCTAATTATAAAACTGTTTTTTTTACGTTGGGAATTTTGCAAATTATTCTTGGTATTTCCATGTCTATACCCATTATTGTTCAAGTTATATTTAAAGAATTAGATTCCTCCTTCTTTGGCGCGAGCATAATAACAATAATATTTGGAGTTTTGTTTTTTTTATCAAATTTAAATCATGATAGAAAATTAAATTTACAACAAGCATTTCTACTTACTGCGCTTGCATGGCTAAGTATTGCAACATTTGGTTCTTTACCTTTCATTTTTTCTAGTCTTGATTTAACAATAACTGATTCATTTTTTGAAAGCATGTCAGGAATAACAACAACTGGTTCAACAATAATTACTAATTTAAATGAGACACCTAAATCTATACTTCTCTGGAGAGCATTACTTCAGTGGCTTGGAGGAATTGGTATTATTGTGATGGCAATTACATTGATGCCAATAATGAATGTGGGTGGTATGAAATTATTCAAAATTTCTAACAATGATTCTTCTGAAAAAATATTACCTAAATCAAAAGAAATTGCCTTAAGGTTAATCTTGATCTACTCTGGTTTGACATTGCTATGTGCCAGTTCATACAAAATTTTTGGAATGAATTTTTTTGATAGTTTTACTCACTCAATGACAACGATAGCAACAGGTGGTTTTTCTAATTACAATGAGTCTATAGGCTACTTTAATAGCACCACTATAGAGATAACAGCTATGATTTTTATAATTTTAGGTAGCATACCTTTTATAGCTTATATAAAATTTTTAAACGGTAATACAAAAATATTTACTTCCGATTCTCAAATTAAAAGCTTTATTAGAATAATAATTTTTTCAATACTTATACTTTTACTTTACTTATTAGTCATAAATAAAAATTTATCTGAAATTAACTTAATAGATATATCATTCAATGTTATTTCTGTTTTGACTGGAACAGGATATGTCACTAAAGAGTTTGATAACTGGGGAAGTTTTTCTTTAGTTTTTTTCCTTATACTAATGTTTATTGGTGGATGTGCTGGATCTACCGCATGTGGTATCAAAATTTTTAGAATACAAATTCTATATCTTTTTTTATTTAATCAATTAAAAAAAATTATTTACCCTAGAGGAATTTTTATAATTAAGTATGATAATAATAATGTTGATGATAAATTTATGGCATCAATTATTTCATTTATTTATCTTTATATAATTATATTCTTTTTGATAACTGCTTTATTATCATTGAGTGGTTTAGATTTTATTACTGCAATTTCCGGAGCCGCAACCTCAATCTCAAATGTTGGTCCAGGTCTAGGCTCAATAATAGGACCTAATGGAAATTTTTCACAGTTACCTGATATTTCTAAATGGATTTTGAGTTTAGGGATGATTTTAGGTAGACTTGAGTTATTTGCCATATTAGTTTTATTTCTACCTTCTTTTTGGAGAAATTAATTATGATTAAAATTAAAAAACAATCGCTATCAGAAACCTTTTCTGTCTACTTTGACAAAAGAATGCTTAGGATATTACTACTAGGTGCAATTTCTGGATTTCCATGGGTTTTAATAGGAAGTAGTTTGAGTTTATGGCTCAAAGAAGAAGGTCTGAGCAGATCAACAATTGGTTGGGCAGGTTTAATATTTGCAGTTTATGCTGTTAATTTTCTTTGGGCACCTCTTGTTGATAGACTTCAAATACCTTACCTAACAAAAAAACTTGGTCATAGAAGAGGCTGGATAGTTTTAATGCAAATTGCTATTTTAATTTGCCTTGTTACTTGGAGTTTTATTAATCCAACAGAAAATTTAGCACTACTAATTACGGTAGGTTTAATTATTGCCATAGCTTCAGCTACACAAGATATTACTGTCGATGCCTTAAGAATTGAACAAATAGGTGAAAATGAAAGTAAATCAATGGCAGCTGGTGCTGCAATGGCTGTTGTTGGATGGTGGAGTGGATATAAATTGGGTGGTGTAATAGCTTTATTCACAGCTCAATATTTAGAAAATATTGGTATAACCAATTATTGGCAAATCACATTTTTAATTTTAGGAGTTGTGGTAATTTTAATGAATATAGGCTTAATGTTTGTTCATGAACCATTAAATAATAAAAGACAAAAAAACCAAACGAAAAGTGATAAATCTATTAAAAAGGACTTAAGTTCTACAAAGAAAAATTATTTAAAGATTTTAGGTATTATATTGCTAACTTTTTCGACTCTTGAGCTTTTACCTGAATTTTCGAAAACAAAAGATTTGTTTCCATTTTTACCCTTAACAATTTTACACTATTTGGTTATCTCAACTATTACTGGGGGTTTAATCTATTTATATAGTAAACGTAATACTTTGGTTTTCACATTATCCTTTCTTGTTTTTGTATTTTTTTACAAAGTTTTGTTATCATTTATAATTGTGTCACTTATTTTAGGAATTTTAGGAATTACATTATTAAATATAGATAGAAATTGGGGTAAAAAATCGTCCAATTGGATAAGTGGTAAAATTGGTGGACCCATGGTAACTTTTTTTAAAAGAAATGGATTATCAGTTGCTATTGGAATTTTAAGCTTTATTTTTTTATTTAAGATTGGTGAGGCTTTTCTTGGACGAATGTCTATAGTGTTTTATAAAGAAATAGGCTTTTCCAAAGGTGATATCGCCATTTACTCAAAAACTTTAGGATGGATAACTACAGTTATTTTTACATTATTGGGCGGACTTTTTGTAATTAGGTCTGGAGTTTTAAAAGCAATGTTTCTTGCAGGGATATTAATGGCTGCAACAAACTTATTATTCACTGCCTTAGCGTGGAGTGATAAATCTGAGTTATTATTTGCTGTAGCAGTTATATTTGATGATATTGCGGCAGCTTTTGCAACGGTTGCATTTGTAGCCTTTATTTCCTTACTAGTAGATAGAACCTATACTGCAACACAATATGCACTACTTGCCTCAATAGGGACGGCAGGTAGAACTACATTAGCATCATCATCTGGTGCTTTGGTAGATTGGTTAAATGGAGACTGGGGAGTATTTTTCATCTTAACAGCCATTATGGTAATACCATCTTTGATTTGTTTATGGTTTATTAAAGATAAATTAAAGCTCCGTGAAAAATAATCATTTTTACAAAAAATCTCTATCCAATATTTACAAGAAACCATCTGAAGTTTCTGAAGTTACCTCACAAATTTTGTATGGTCAAAAGTTTAAGATTTTATCTAAAAGTAAAAATTGGATAAAAATAAAAGTTTCATTTGATAATTATATTGGTTACATAAAAAAAAAGAATTATACAAATGGTTGCAAACCTACTCACAAGGTGTTTATTTTAAAGGCTAGTATTTTTAATAAACCAAATAGTAAGACAAAATATTTTTTACCATTTGCATCAAAGATTTCAATAATTCAAGAAAATAAAAAGTTTATAGAATTTGAAAAAAATAAATGGATTAAAAAAAAAGATATCAAAAAAATTGATCATATAGAAAAAGATTATTTGAAAGTATTAAAATTATTTTTAAAAATTAAATATGTTTGGGGTGGCAAAACTTATAAAGGAATAGACTGTTCGGCTATTTTACAATTGTTATATTATTATAATAATAAATTTTATCCTAGAGACGCAAAGGATCAATTAAGATATTCGAAAAGTAATATTAAAAGAAAAAAATTTAAAAAAGGTGATGTTATATTTTGGAAAGGTCATGTTGCCATTTGTATTGATGACAAAAAATTAATTCATGCATATGGCCCTGAAAGAAAGGTAATTATCATGTCAATTAATAAGACACTAGAAAGAATTGAAAGAACGGCAAAGCTAATAATAAAAAAAGTATCCTGTATAAATTTTTAACCTCTGCCAAAATCTGGTTTATCAATATCTTGCTTCAATTTAATTATTTTTTTTCTAACTTTTTTTGTATTAACTAATTTTTTAATAATAGATTTATTATTTTTAGATTGAATATCTTTTTTAAATGACCGTAAATTTTTAATAAATAAATCTATAGCTTTTGAAATATTTATTTGATTATTAAAAAATATATCCCTCCACATAATTTCATTGGATGCAGCAATTCTTGAAAAGTCTCTCAAACCACCTGCACTAAACTTAATCAATTCATATCTTTGTTTTTTTTCAAAATCTGTTGCTGTCTTAACTAGGTTGTATGCGATTAAGTGGGGTAAATGACTTGTCATTGAAAAAATTGTGTCATGTTTTTTTGAGTCCATAATTACGACTCTAGAACCAATTTTTTTCCAAAACTTACGCAACACCTCAAGGTGTTTCTTGTTGGTATTTTTTTCCTTTATCAATACGCACCATTTATTAAGAAATAGGTCTTTTGCTCCATGTTCAGGACCGCTAACTTCAGATCCCGCAATAGGATGACTGGATGTCCAAGAAATTTTTTTATTTAATCTTTTTTTAATCAATTTAATAGATTTTTCTTTGGATGATCCAACGTCTGTAATGATAGTTTTAGGTAGTAAATATTTATTTATTTTTAAAATTATTTTTTCATACTCACCTAATGGAGTACAAAATATTATCAAATCTAAATCTGGAATAATTTTTTTAAAATCACTTGTTATTTCACACGGCAGTTTTAGTTTTTTAATTTTTAAAATATTTGATTTAGATTTTTCATAAACAAATATTTTTTTTGCTATTTTTTTATCAGTTATTGATCTTAATATTGAAGACCCAATTAATCCACATCCTATAATTAAAACATTTTTCATAATTAATTAAATATAACCTTAATTGCTGTTATAAATTTTGCATTCTCCTTATTGGATCCAATTGTAAGCCTTAATTTATTTTTAATATTATATCCATCTTCTGTAGATCTTAAAATAATTCTTTTTGATTGTAGCTTTTTAAAAACATAATTAGCTGAAAATTTACATTTATCAAAATTTAGTAATAAAAAATTAGCTGTCACTTCATTTGAAAAGATATCAAATTTTTCTAAAAACTTTTTTATTTTATTTGCAGCAATAATATTATGACTAACTGCTCTAATAATAAAATTTTTGTCTTTTAAAGCTTCTGTTGCAGCAATTTGTGCTGGTTGATTTACATTAAATGGTGGTTTAATCACATTCATTGCGTTAATAATTTTTCTTGAAGCATAACCCCAACCAACTCTTAAAGAGGCTAATCCATAAATTTTGGAAAATGTTCTCATCACAATTACATTATCTTTATTTTTAAATAGATCTAAACCTGGTTGATAATCTTTATTTTTCATATACTCAAAATACGCATCATCGAGAACTAATAAAATATTTTTTTTCAATTTTTTTCTTAATTCTAATAATTCTATTTTATTTAAATAAGTACCGGTGGGATTGTTTGGATTAGCAATAAAAACTATTTTTGTTTTTTTTGTAACTTTTTTAATTATCTCTGATACTGAAACTTTAAAGTTTTTTTCTTTTGAAAAAATAACTTTTGCTCCAACAATTTGTGCATAAATTCTATACATTAAGAAACTATATTGAGGAACAATGACTTCATCTGATGCTTTTAAATATAGCTGACAAATCATCTGAATAATCTCATCAGATCCTGCCCCACAAATAATCTTATTAAAATCACAATTAAACTTATTTGAAATTTCTTTTCTTAAAACCTGTGCTTTACTGTCTGGATATTTGGACAAAATCAAACTTTTATTTTTTAAAACTTTCTTTACTTTTGGACTAACTCCTAATGCTGACTCATTGGCAGATAATTTGATTACATTTTTGTTTTTTCCTATATTTGATTTTCCCGGTTTATAGGCTTGGATTCTAAATTTTTTAAACTTTGGAACTGTCATTTTATTAATCTTATAAATAAAATATTAAACTTTCATACTGAATAAGTCATTTTTTTAAAAAATTGACATAAGAAATACTATCTAGTACAAAAAATATGCGTTGATTTAACTAAATTGCGAGCGCTTAAAAAACCCGCTAAATAAGTTTTTTGCTCACAATTCAAATTTGACGATTATTTATGAATAAAAATGTGAACATAAAAAATTTAATAATTGAAAAACCATTAAAGTTAGATTGTGGTCAAACTATTAATGATTTTCCACTAGCCTATGAAACTTATGGTGCTCTTAATGAAAAAAAAGATAATGCTATTTTAATTTTTCATGCTTTGACTGGAGATCAATTTGTTTCTGGAATAAATCCAATAACCAAAAAAGATGGCTGGTGGTCTTATGCTGTGGGCGCAGGCAAAGCCATAGATACAGATAAATATTTTGTGATTTGTGCAAATGTAATAGGAGGATGTATGGGATCTTTTGGTCCTAGCAACACTAATTCTAAAACAAATAAAATTTACGGTACTAATTTTCCTGTAATTACAATAAATGACATGGTGAATGCACAGTACAATCTTTTAGACTTTTTTAAAATTGAAAAATTATTTGCAGTTACGGGTGGATCAATGGGTGGAATGCAAGTTCTTCAATTTGTAAGTAATTTTCCTAATAAAGTTAAGGTTGCAATACCGATTGCTTGTACTTCAAGTCATTCAGCACAAAATATTGCTTTTAATGAGCTTGGAAGACAGTCAATTATGGCTGATGCAAATTGGACAGGTGGGGACTACTCAAACCAGAATAAAAATCCTGACAAAGGATTGTCAGTTGCGAGAATGGCAGCACATATAACTTATTTATCTAAAAATGGCTTACAAGAAAAATTCGGAAGAAAATTACAAGAAAGAGATTACTTAAAGTTTAGTTTCGATGCAGATTTTCAAATAGAAAGTTATCTAAGACATCAAGGATCTGTTTTTGTAGATAGATTTGATGCCAACAGCTATCTGTACATTACAAGAGCAATGGATTATTTTGATTTAATTAAAGAATATGGTGGAAATTTATCAAAAGCATTTGCAAAAACTAAAACTAAATTTCTTGTTATATCCTTTACTTCAGATTGGCTTTATCCAACTTCTGAAAACAAAGAAATCGTTATAGCACTAAATGCAATAGGCGCAGACGTAGGGTTTGTTGAAATTGAATCAGATAAAGGGCACGACTCTTTTCTATTAAATATTCCTGAATTTTTAGATACATTAAAAGACTATATTAACACTTCATATTTAAAAAATTAATAATGAAACAAGAATTTCAAATAATTGCGAACTTAGTAGAAAAAAACACGAAAATTTTAGATGTTGGTTGTGGTGATGGAACTTTAATGGAGTTTTTAAAAAATAATAAAGAAATAAATATTAGAGGAATTGAATTATCAAAAAATAAAGTTCAAAAATGTATTGGAAAAGGTTTAACTGTAATTGAGGGAGATGCCGAGAAAGATCTTGGTCAATTTCCCGATGGATCTTTTGATTTTGTAATTTTAAGTCAAACACTGCAAGCATTTCTTAACCCTGAGAAAGTCATATCTGAGTTACTAAGAGTTGGAAAAAAAGCAATAGTTACTATACCTAATTTTGGTTATTGGAAGGTTAGATTACATCTGCTAATTAAAGGAACTATGCCTATCACCAGAACTTTACCAGATGAATGGTACAATACTCCAAACTTGCATATGTGCACGATTAAGGATTTTTTTAACTTTTGCAAAGATAGAAAGATAAATTTATATAAATCAATTGCACTCCAGAATCTAAAATCATCAAAAATAACTAATACTAATATAGGTTTAAAAAACTTAACAGCGGTACTAGGAATATTTTTGTTAGAAAAATAAATGAAAATTAAAATAATTCCTTGTTTGCAAGATAATTACTCATATTTAATAATTGATGAAAAAAAAAATATTGCTTGCGTAGTAGATCCGAGTGAATCCGAACCTGTAATTAAATATCTAGAAAATAATAAAATTCATCTAAAATTTATATTAAATACTCATCATCATTACGACCACGTAGGGGGTAACCAAAAATTAAAAGAAAAATATGGCGCGTGTGTTATTGGTTTTAAAGGAGATAAAGATAGAATTCCTGAAATAGATACCCTTGTAGATAATCAAGAAACCTGGAAATATGAAGATTTTGAAGCAAAGGTGGTTCATATTCCAGGACATACTCTTGGACATATTTTTTTTTATTTTAAAAAACAAAAATCTGTTTTTACTGGTGATACTTTGTTTTCATTAGGCTGTGGAAAAATTTTTGAGGGAACATATTCTCAAATGTTTAATTCTTTGAAAAAATTAAAAGAGCTTCCATATGATACAAAAATTTTTTGTGGGCACGAATACACAATGCAAAATTCGAAGTTTTGCATAGCTCATGATGGAAATAATCAAAATCTAATAAACAAAATAAAAGAAATTGAAAAAAAATTACATAATAATTTACCAACCGTTCCATCAACAATTAAAGAAGAATTGGAGTGTAATATTTTTTTAAGAGCCGATAATCTTAAAACTTTTTCTAAACTGAGGGATTTAAAGGATAATTTCTAGTTTATTCAACTTGACTATAATAAGTCTCCAACTATATTGCTGATTATAAAAAATAGATTAAACAATGTCATACGCAATAATACAAACAGGTGGAAAACAGTACAAAGTAAAAGCTGGTGAAATTTTAAAAATTGAAAAATTAGAAGAATCTAAGCCTGATTCTAAAATAGAATTTAAAGAAATCTTAGCTTATGGAGATGATAAAACTATTGAAGTTGGATCTCCAGTAGTAGAGGGTGCAAAAGTTGAGGCTGATTTAGTTGAAAATGGTAAAAATAGAACAATATTAATTTTCAAAAAAAGAAGAAGACAAAACTCAAGAAGAAAAAATGGTCATAGACAACAATATTCATTAATAAGAATTAGCAAAATTTTTTCTAAAAACGGCAAAATTTTATCTGAAGCAGAAAAAATGATAAAACCACTTAAAAAAATTGAAAAAAAACAAGAAAAACAAGTAAGCAAATAAACTAGAAAAATTATGGCAACAAAAAAAGCAGGTGGATCATCAAGAAATGGACGGGATAGTGCTGGTCGTAGACTTGGTGTCAAAAAATATGGTGGTGAAGTAGTAATACCTGGAAATATAATTGTTAGACAAAGAGGTACAAAAATTTTCCCTGGTGAAAACGTGGGTATGGGAAAAGATCATTCAATTTTTTCTATTATTAAAGGAAAAGTAGTATTTAAAAAAACAAAATCTGACAGAACATTCGTTTCAGTAAAACCCAATTAGTAGTACAACTAAAAACTAAGGTTGTATCATGAAGTTTCTAGATCAAGTAAAAATTTATATTAAAGCTGGCAATGGTGGCAATGGCTCACCTAGTTTTCGAAGAGAAAAATTTATTGAATATGGTGGACCAGATGGTGGTGATGGAGGTAAAGGTGGATCTGTAATTTTAAGATCAGAAAGAAACTTAAACACTCTTATTGATTATAGGTTTCAACAACACCATAAAGCAGAAAGAGGTGAAAATGGGTCAGGTCAAAATCGTACAGGTCATGGAGGAAAAGATTTATTTTTAAAAGTTCCAATTGGTACTCAAGTTTTTGAGGAAGATAATAAAACACTAATATATGATTTTAAAAAAAAAGGTGAGGAATTTGTTGTTGCTAATGGAGGAAAATGTGGACTTGGTAATACTAGATTTAAAAGTTCAACTAATAGAGCTCCAAAAAAGTTTACCAAAGGTGCTATTGGCGAAGAATATATTATTTGGCTTCAACTAAAAACAATTGCTGATGTTGGTATAGTAGGCTTACCTAATGCAGGAAAGTCAAGTTTGCTAGCTGCAATTACAAATGCAAGGCCAAAAATAGCAAATTATAAATTTACAACTTTAAATCCTAATCTTGGAGTTGCAAGTTATGATGACAAAGAAATAACACTAGCAGATATACCAGGATTAGTTGAGGGTGCACACGAAGGTGTTGGTCTTGGAATTCAATTCTTAAAACATGTAGAAAGATGCAAAACTTTAATGCATTTAATTGATATTACCAATGAAGACCTTGAAAATACATATCAACAAGTTAAAAATGAACTAGGAAACTACAGTAAAGAGCTTCTTAATAAAAAAGAGATTATTGTATTAAATAAAACTGATTTATTAGATGAGAGTGATGTAAAAAAAATTATGAAGAATTTCTCTAAAAATAAAAATTCTGAAGTAGTAATGCTTTCAACTCTAGATAAAGGCTCTGTATCAAAAATTAAAGCTAAACTACTTTCATATGTATCTTAAAGATTCAAAGATAATTGTAATTAAAATAGGCTCATCTTTGTTAATTGATGATAATAAAAAAGTTAGAAAAAAATGGCTTTCTGAATTTGCTAAAGATATTAAAACATTAAAAAAACAAAATAAAAAAGTTATTATTGTCAGCTCTGGAGCAATAGCAATGGGTTGCAAAAAATTGAACTTAAACAAAAAAAATCTTAAGCTTGATAAAAGTCAAGCTGTGGCTTCAATTGGACAAATTGAACTTATGAACTTATTTTCTGAAACTTTTGTTAAATCAAAAGTTAATATATCCCAAATTTTACTTACACTAGAGGACACAGAGCAAAGAAGAAGAGCACTTAATGCAAAAAGAACTTTTGATAATTTATTTCAGTTAGACTTTGTTCCAATCATTAATGAAAACGACAGCATAGCAACCTCAGAAATAAAATATGGTGATAATGATAGATTGGCTTCTAGAGTTGCGCAGATATCTGGTGCTGACTCACTAATACTGCTTTCTGATGTTGATGGCCTTTACACTCAAAATCCAAAAATTTATAAAAATGCAAAATTATTAAAAGTGATAAAAAATATAGATAAAGAAATAGAAAAAATTGCAACAAAAAGTATTAGCCAACATGGAACTGGGGGAATGAAAACTAAAATTGATGCTGCAAAAATTTGTCAATTATCAGGATGCCAAATGGCTATAGCAAATGGTTTATTAATTAGGCCGATCAAAAAAATAATAGAAGAAAATAACTGTACATGGTTTTTACCTAAAATTTCTAAATTAGATGCCAGAAAAAAATGGATAATTAGCTCAATCTCACCTAAGGGAAAACTTATTATTGATGATGGTGCAAAACAGGCACTTTCAAATGGCAAAAGTTTATTAGCAGCTGGAATTAAAAAAGTTTTTGGTAAATTTGGAAAAGGTGATCACATAAAAGTTTTAGATAAACAAAATTATGAGTGTGCTAGGGGCTTAAGCTCGTTCTCTTCTGATGAAATACTAAAAATTATGGGTCATCATTCTAAAGAAATTGAAAAATTATTAGGATATGTTGCAAAATCTGAAGTTATACATAAAGATGATATGGTAGAGATTTAAAATGAGTCATTATATGAATTTAATTGGAAAAAATGCTAGAAAAGCATCCGTTGAAAAAATTAATAGTAAAATAAAAAATAAAATTTTAAAAAAATATGCCTCATTAATAGATAAAGAAAAGAACTCAATACTTAAAGCAAACGCAAAGGATATAAATTTTGCTTTAAAAAAAAACTTGAAGGATAACCTAGTTGATAGACTTATTCTTAATCAAAAAAAATTAAACGATATAAAAAATTCAATAAAAAAAATTATTAAACTAAAAGATCCTATTGATAAGACTTTGGAAAAATGGAGTAGACCAAATGGGTTAAAAATTAACAGAGTTTCAATACCTATTGGAGTTATTGGAGTTATATATGAGAGTAGACCCAATGTTACATCGGATGTTGCCAGTTTATGTTTTAAATCTGGTAATGCTGTAATTTTAAAAGGTGGGTCTGAAGCTATTAATACTAACAAAATTTTGGCTAAATTATTTCGAAAAGCTCTTAAAGAAAATAAAGTTAATGAAAATTTTATTCAGTTTATAGATTCTAAAGATAGGAAAATGGTAGACTTCATGCTTTCAAAAATGAAAGATTATATTGATGTAATAATACCCCGCGGTGGAAAAAGTTTAGTAAAAAGAGTTCAAGAGTTTTCAAGTGTACCTATTATTGGACATTTAGAGGGTCTTTGTCATACCTTTATTGATAAAGATGCTGAATTAAAAATGTCTACAAATATTATTTATAATGCTAAATTAAGAAATACTAGTATTTGTGGTGCCACTGAAACAATTTTACTCCACAAAAAAATAGTTAAAAAATTTTGTAACCCCATTTTAAAAAAACTAGAAGATAATAATTGTAAAATTTATGGGGACCGTTTTTTAAAGAAATATTACAAAGGCAAAATATATCCAGCAAAAGAAAAAAATTGGTCTACTGAATACTTGTCAGCAATTATTTCTGTAAAATGTGTTAAAAATTTTGAAGAGGCAATTAACCATATTAATAAATATGGCACTAAGCATACAGACGCTATAATTACTAAAAATAAAAAGACTGCAAAAAAATTTTTAAAAAATGTTAAGAGCTCTATAGCAATGCATAATACATCAACTCAATTTGCTGATGGTGGTGAGTTTGGTTTTGGCGGTGAGGTTGGTATTTCTACAAATACTCTCCCTCCTAGAGGTCCCGTAGGTTTGGGCCAGCTAATTTCTTACAAATATGAGATTGTTAGTAACGGTCAAACTCGAAAATAAATTGAACTCTAAAATAATAAAAATTGGTATTTTGGGTGGCACTTTCGATCCCGCTCATAAAGGTCACCTATCTATTTCAAAAAAAGCAAAAAAAATATTTAATTTAAAATATATTATTTGGGCAGTAACAAAAAAAAACCCATTTAAAAATAAAAGTAATACAAGTTTAAATCAAAGAATCAAATTTGCAAAAAAATTTACTGATTCAAATAAATTTATTAAAATAAAATTTTATGAAGATAAAATTCAATCAAATAAAACCATTGACTTAATAAATTATTTGTCAAAAAATAAGTCCTTGGATATTAATTTTATAATGGGTGCTGATAACTTAATTAACTTTCATAAATGGCACAAATGGAGATTAATATCACAAAAATGTAATATTCTTGTATTTGATCGATATGGATATAAATCGAAATCTCTTAAATCAATAACATTTAAACACTTAAATCAAAAAAATTTAGAGTTTATTAACTTCAAAAAAGTCAATATTTCATCTTCTCAATTAAGAAAAATTTGATAAGATTTTATTAATTAATGGATAAAATTTCCGATCTTAAAAAAATTATTTTAAAAACCTTAGACTCTAATAAAGCTTTAGATGTGGTAAGCATTAACCTTGCAAATAAAAGTTCAATAGCCGACTATATGATTATTGCTAGCGGTACATCTTCTAGACATATCCAAGCTTTATCTGAACAAGTATTAGAAAAATTTAAAAATAATGGAGTTAAAAACTGTAAAATAGAAGGCAAAGAAAGCAATGATTGGAAGCTTGTTGATGGCCTGGATGTAATTGTGCATATTTTTAATCCTGAAAAAAGAAAATTTTATGAACTCGAAAAAATATGGTCTCAACTTATACCAAAAGAAAAAATACTAATATGAAAAAATTAATACTTATAATCTTTATTTGTTTTTCGTTTATAAATAAAAGTTTAGCTGCTAATGAAAGTATTTATGATAAAATAGATTTATTTGGTGAGGTATTAGATAAAATAAATAAAGAGTATGTTGATGAAGTAAACCAAAGTAAAATAATGGATGCAGCTATAAATGGTGTGTTGCAATCTTTAGACCCCTATTCCGCTTACATGTCACCAGAAATGTTTGGTAGTATGCAAACCGAAACAAGTGGAAAATTTGGTGGACTAGGCATTGAAGTAGGAATGGAATCAGGAGTTGTAAAAATTATTTCACCTATCGATGATACTCCAGCAGCAAAAGCTGGTGTCAAAGCTGGTGACTACATTATAAAAATTGATGGAATTCAAGTTCAGGGTAAATCGTTAACAGAAGCTGTTGAGCTTATGCGTGGCCCAGTGGGATCAGGTATAGAAATTACTATAAGAAGAATAGGTACCAAAAAAGCTTTAACATTTAATATAATAAGAGAAATTATTGAAGTAAAATCTGTAAAATCTGAAATACTAGATAAGAGCATCGGCTATATTAAATTAACCTCTTTTAATGAAAATAGCAGTTCACAAATAAAAAATTCTTTAAATAAATTTAAAAAAGATAGTTTAAAAGGATATATTTTAGATCTAAGAAATAACCCTGGAGGCTTGTTATCTCAGGCTATTAAAATTACAGACTATTTTTTAAATGATGGTGTAATAGTGTCTACAAAAAGTAGAAAAAGTTCTGAAAATAGAAAATGGTTTGCAACAAAAGGTGATGAAATAAATGGAAAAACATTAATTGTTTTAATTAATTATGGTTCAGCCTCAGCTTCAGAAATAGTTGCAGGTGCCTTAAAAGACCACAAAAGAGCAATTATACTGGGTGAAAACAGTTATGGAAAAGGATCTGTACAATCTATTATTCCATTAAAAAATAAAGGTGCAATTAGATTAACAATATCAAAATATTATCTACCCTCTGGACAGTCTATTTCTGAGATTGGAGTAACACCAGATATAGAAGTTGCAGAAAAATCAAAAGATTTTAAAAAAAATACCAAAACAGATAACCAGCTTAACTTTGCTTTAAAGCTTTTTAACGGTTAATCATGAAAAATAAATATGAAAATTTGCCATTCAGAAGTGGAGTGGGAATTGTTGTTTTAAATAGAAATAACAAAGTCTTTGTTGCAAAAAGAATAGATAATCCAAAAAATTTTTGGCAAATGCCGCAGGGTGGAGTCGATACTGGTGAAAGCTATATTGATGCTGCTTATAGAGAATTAAAAGAAGAAACTAGTATTGAAAATGTTGAACTAATTAAAGAACTAGAAGGATTTACTACCTATAAATTACCACCACAACTGCTAGGTATTATTTGGAAAGGTAAATTTAAAGGACAACAGCAAAAATGGTTCTTAATGAAATTTTTAGGAACAGATAATGAAATTGATATTAAAACAAAAAACCCTGAATTTTTGGAATGGAAGTGGATTAATCTTGAAAATATAACTGACCTAGTTGTAGACTTTAAATTACATGTCTATGAAGAAGTTAAAAAAAAGATAAAAGAGATTATTAATTAAGAGTTCTTAACACATCAATTTTTTGATCAATTAAATATTTATCTTGATCTGTAATTTCACTATTTTTTGAATTTTCTTCTGCTTGTTTAAGTAACTCATTAATTTTATTTTTATCAATATTTTTAATATTAAAAATCGAGCTAGTTAGTACTGACAAATTATTATCCTTAAATTCAACAATTCCGTCTTCAACATAGTAATTTTCTTCACCGGATTTAGAAAAGATTTTAATAACACCAGGTTTTAGAAAGGAGATAATAGAAATATGGTCTTTTAAAATTCCCATTTCACCTTCAAAAGCGGGCACAACGACTTCTGTTACATCTTCTTTTGAAAGAAAAGATTTTTCAGGGTTTACTATTTCTATTTTAAATTCTTCACCCATTATGCAGCAGCATCTTTCGCCATTTTTTCTGCTTTTTCTATGGCTTCTTCAATTGTGCCTACCATATAAAATGCAGCTTCTGGCAAATGATCATATTCACCATTACAAATTGCAGCAAAACCTTTAATTGTAGATTCTAGATCTACTAATTTTCCAGGTGAACCTGTAAAGACTTCTGCAACAAAGAAAGGTTGTGATAAGAATCTTTGAATTCTTCTAGCTCTCGCTACTGTTAGTTTGTCTTCTTCAGAGAGTTCATCCATTCCTAAAATTGCAATAATATCTTGAAGGGATTTATAAGTTTGAAGAATTTTTTGCACTTCTCTAGCAACTCTATAATGTTCATCTCCAACAATTCTTGGATCTAAAATTCTAGAGGTAGAATCTAGTGGATCAACAGCTGGATAAATTCCAATTTCTGCTATTTGTCTAGATAATACTGTTGTTGCATCTAAGTGAGCAAAAGATGTAGCAGGTGCTGGATCTGTTAAATCATCAGCTGGTACATAAATTGCCTGTACTGATGTAATTGATCCTTTATTAGTTGTTGTAATTCTTTCTTGAAGGTTACCCATGTCCGTTGCAAGTGTAGGCTGATATCCAACAGCTGACGGAATTCTTCCTAATAGCGCAGAAACTTCTGAACCTGCCTGTGTAAATCTAAAGATATTATCAACAAAGAAAAGTACATCTTGACCTTCTTGATCTCTAAAATACTCAGCAACAGTTAAACCTGTTAGGGCAACTCTGGCTCTAGCTCCTGGAGGTTCATTCATTTGTCCATACACTAATGCCGCTTTTGATCCAGGTCCTTCAGGTTTGATAACACCTGAATCTATCATCTCATGATAAAGATCATTTCCTTCTCTAGTTCTTTCTCCAACTCCAGCAAACACAGAAAATCCACCATGTGCTTTTGCTACGTTGTTAATTAATTCCATAATAAGCACTGTCTTACCAACACCAGCACCTCCGAATAGACCAATTTTTCCACCTTTGGCATATGGTGCCAATAGGTCTACTACTTTAATTCCAGTTACAAGAATTTCTGTTTCAGTTGATTGATCGCTAAACTCAGGAGCCGCTCTGTGGATTGGCCACTTTTCTTTTGTTTTAACTTCACCTTTTTCATCAATAGGCTCACCTATTACATTTATAATTCTTCCTAAAGTTTCAGGGCCGACTGGAACCATAATGGGAGAGCCTGTAGCAGTTACTTCGTCTCCTCTTTTTAATCCTTCTGTTGCGTCCATTGCAATTGTTCTAACACTTGATTCTCCAAGATGTTGGGCAACTTCCAAAACTAATCTGTTATCTCCATTTTTACATTCTAATGCTGATAAAATTTCTGGTAATTCTCCATCAAATTTTACATCTACTACTGCTCCAATAATTTGTGTGATTTTTCCTTTGCTCATAATTATAAACTTTCCGCTCCTGATATGATTTCAATTAGTTCTTTTGTAATAGCTGCCTGACGACTTCTATTATACTCAATAGTAAGCTTGTCAACCATTTCACCTGCATTTCGAGTTGCGCTATCCATTGCACTCATTCTTGAACCCTGTTCGCTAGCTGAATTCTCTAACATTGCTTTAAAAATCTGTGTAGAGATGTTTTTAGGCAACAAGTTGCTTAAAATTTCATCTTCATCTGGTTCAAATTCATAGTTATCATCAAAAGAATTTCCCTCTACTTCAGAAGTTTTTAAAGGAATTATTTGTTGTTCTTGGGGTATTTGAGTAATTACATTTTTAAATTTATTATAAAAAATTGTACATACATCAAATTCTTTTTTTTCAAAATTTTCAATTATCATTTTGCCTACTTTTTCTGCATTCAAGTAATTAATAGTTTTTGAATCTTTAAATGATATTTTTTCAACAATACTGTCTTTGTAAACTCTCTTTAATTGATCATAGCCTTTAGATCCTACAGTTATAATCTTTAAAATTTTTCTCTCATCAGATATTTTTTTAAAATATGCTTTGGCTTTTTTAATGATATTTGAATTAAAACCACCACAAAGACCACGGTCAGATGTTAAGACTATACATAAGTGTATCTTCTCTTCACCTGTTCCCAAAAGCAACTTCGGTGCATTTTCTTTGTCAGAAATACCACTAGATAAGTTAAGAATAATATTATTCATCTTCTCAGAATAAGGTCTTCCTTTTTCAGCATTTTCTTGTGCTCTTCTTAGTTTGGCAGCCGCAACCATTTTCATGGCTTTGGTAATTTTTTGTGTAGATTTTACACTTGCTATTCTTTTTTTTAAATCGTCTAGCGTTGCCATATTTTATGAATTAAAGTTTTTCTTAAGCTCCATTATTACTTCGACCAATGATTTTTCAGTATCTTCCTCAAGCTTACCTGAGCTTAAAATAGATTCTAAAATTTCTGGTTTTTCAGATTTACATTTTTCAATAATTTTAGACTCGAATTCAGCGATATCTTTAAGCTCTACATCATCCAAATAACCTTTAACTCCACAAAAAACTGAAATTACTTGTTCAGCAACTGTCATTGGGGAATATTGTTTTTGTTTTAGAAGCTCAGTTAACTTTGAACCTCTATTTAAAAGTTTTTGAGTTGACGCGTCTAGATCAGATCCAAATTGTGCAAAAGCAGCCATTTCTCTATATTGAGCAAGTTCCAGTTTCATTGATCCAGAAACTTTTTTCATTGCTTTTGTTTGTGCTGCAGATCCAACTCTAGAAACTGATAAACCCACATTAATTGCTGGTCTGATTCCCTGGTTAAATAATTCTGTTTCAAGAAATATCTGTCCATCCGTAATTGAGATTACGTTAGTTGGGATAAACGCAGATACATCTCCACCTTGTGTTTCAATTATTGGAAGTGCGGTTAATGACCCTCCACCATGCTCATCACTAAGCTTGGCGGCTCTTTCAAGTAATCTACTATGTAGATAAAATACATCTCCCGGGTAAGCTTCTCTTCCTGGAGGTCTTCTTAATAAAAGTGACATCTGTCTATAAGCTACAGCTTGCTTAGACAAATCGTCATAAATGATTAATGCGTGCATACCATTATCTCTATAGTATTCACCCATAGTACACCCTGTATAAGGTGCTAAGAATTGAAGTGGTGCTGCATCTGAAGCAGTAGCGGCTACAATTGTTGTGTATTCCATTGCACCGGCTTCTTCTAAAGTTTTTTGAATCTGTCTAACTGTAGATCTCTTTTGACCTATAGCCACATAGATACAATAAAGTTTTTGTTTTTCATCACCAGACTCATTTATTTTCTTCTGGTTAATGATTGCATCAATAGCAACTGCAGTTTTTCCAGTTTGTCTATCACCAATAATTAATTCGCGTTGTCCTCTTCCAACTGGTACTAGACTGTCAATTGATTTTAAGCCTGTTTGCATTGGCTCACTTACAGATTGTCTTGGAATAATTCCAGGAGCTTTTACTTCCACTCTACTTTTTTTTATTCCTTTATCTAAAGCACCTTTGCCATCAATTGGATTTCCTAATCCATCAACAACTCTTCCTAATAATTCTTTTCCAACAGGGGTATCAACAATACTTCCTGTTCTTTTAACAACATCACCTTCTTTAATTTTTCTGTCGTCTCCAAAAATTACAACTCCAACATTTTCACTTTCTAAGTTGAGAGCCATTCCTTTAGAACCATCAGAAAATTCAACCATCTCTCCAGCTTGAACATTGTCTAGACCGTATACTCTGGCAATACCGTCTCCTACTGATAAAACTTGACCAACTTCAGTCACTTCTGCTTTATCACCGAATTTTTTAATTTGTTCTTTTAATATTTTTGTTACTTCTGATGGGTTTATATCCATTTATGCCTCTATCATCCTATTTTCGATTTGTTGTAATTTATTTTTAATGGAGGTATTCACCATTGTGCTTCCGACTTGCACAATCAAACCCCCAATTAAACTTGTGTCATGCTTGTAGTTTAATTTTATTTTTGAACTAAAATTTTTAGTTAATTCTTCTTTTATGCTGTTAACTTCATTTTCAGTAAGATCTTTCGCTGAAGTTAACTCTGCTTTTAATTCACCTCTCTTAATTGAACACGTTTCAACAAAGCTTTTTAGTATTTTATCAACATAAAAAAACCTTCTCTTAGATATTAGAAAGTTTAAAAATTTTGTTAATAGTTTATTTAATTCATGTTGTTCTGAAATTCTAAATAATGCATTAAGCTGATCTTCCTTCTTATTTGTTGGATCTTTTATTAAAGACCTAAAATCTTCATTCACCAATATTAATTGAATAATTGACAAAGAGTGTTCTTCGACTTCACTTATAGCATTAGCTTCTATAGCTAATTCATAAAGTGCGAGCGAATACCTGCCAGCTGATGTTTCTGAAAAATCTTTATTTTTGCTCAATTTTCTGTTCCTTATAAATAATTGAAGGTTTATTAAATTTTGCTTTAACTAACATATGACCCTAAACTCTTCAAGTCACACATTGTCTAAAAGTATTATTTTTTATAGATTAATTGAAGTTTATTGGGTCAACATCAACTGTCAGTTTCATTCCACTGGGAAATTTGAATTTTTGGATGATTTTTGCCAATGAATTTTGAACTTTTAGAGATTTTCGCCCTCTAATTAAAAGTCTAACTCTAAATTTTCTTTTAAGTTTAAATATTGGGGCATTCACAGGTCCAAGAACTCTGCCCTCTACTGCGCTTTCTATGAAACCTTTAAATTTAAAGGCTTCTTTTTCAAGCTCTCTTTCATTGCTACCTGTTATTATCAAAGCAATAAATCTTTCGAAAGGTGGAAGATTGTTTGCCCTTCTAATCTCAAGTTCTTTGTCTAAAAATATATCTGGATCTTTATTTGTGATATCAGAAATCATTTTAGTATTTAAATTATAAGTTTGAAAATAAACAATTGCAGGTTTTCCTGTTCTACCCGCCCTTCCTGAAAGCTGATGATATAATTGAAGATTTTTTTCAGCCCCTCTTAAATCGTGACCTTGTGATGATAAATCAATATCAACTACAACGATACAATTTAAATTTGGGAAATGAAATCCTTTTGAAATTAGTTGAGTTCCAATTAAAATCTGGATTTCATTATTTATAATTTTTTCTAAAATTTCTGATGAGCTTTTTTTATTCATAGTGTCACTTGAAAAAATAGTTGTTTTTTTTGTAGGAAAATTTTTTTTTACTTCTTCTGATATTCTTTCAACACCTGGTCCACTAAAAATAAAATCACATTTTCCTTCTTTTGAACAATCTCTATCTAATAAAGCTTTATAGCCACAATAGTGACACAGTAAATTTTGTTTATTTTTGTGATACACTAAATTTATTGAACAATTTGGACATGAGTAGCTACTAAAGCATTTTTTACATAAAACATGAGGAGAAAAACCTCTTCTATTTAAAAAAAATAAAACCTGATCCTTTTTTTCAAGATGAAAATTTACTTTTTTAATTATTTCTTTTGAAATCCATGATTGTTTTTCTAGTTTAGAATTATTTAAATTTATTATTTCGTAATTAGGTAATGATGCGTTTAAGTATCTCTGATCTAATTTTGATAAACTATATTTACCTTTTTTAATATTGTCATAGGTTTCAATTGATGGAACGGCTGTTATTAAATTTATTGGAATATTTTCAAATGATGCCCTGGAAATTGCCATATCTCTTGCATTGTAAGTCACTCCTTCATCTTGTTTATATGACTGATCATGTTCTTCATCGACTATAATTAATCCTAATTTTTTAAAAGGTAAAAATAATGAAGACCGAGCACCGATTACAACTTTAATTTTATCGTTAGCAATTCCACTCCAAATTACTTTTTTATTTTTTTTGGTAATTCCTGAGTGCCAAACTGCAGGTTTAAATCCAAAAAATTCTATGAATTTATTTTGAAACTGTCCTGTTAATCCTATTTCTGGTAATAGAATTAAGCCTTGAAAACCCTTATTAATTATCTCTTTTAATGCTTCGAAATAAACCATAGTTTTACCCGATCCTGTCGTACCCTGTAATACATGAACTCTAAATTTTTGATTAGATACATTCATTTTTTTTAAACAACTTTTTTGATCTTTTGAAAGTTCAATTTTATTTTTTCTAATATCAATTTTAAATTGCTCATAAGCTTCAACTGGAATTTTCTCTATAGCGTTACTACTTAATAATAGCAGTTTTAAAGCCATACCTTTTGGGATCATATTATATTCTGAAAACCAATTTAAGAACTTAATGGTATTTTTTTTTAAAGGAGATACCTCTAGTTTATTTATGACTTTCTTAATTACAAAATTTTTATTATTTTTTTTTTCAAAATCATCCCAAACTACACCATTAACTTTTGATTTCCCAAACGGCACGATCACATAATCACCTACTTTTAAATCTATATCAGAATCATATGTGAAGGGATGATTAAAAATGTTAGGTATAAGAATCGGTACTTTCATATTATTATAATATGAAAATATTTTATAAGAGTATTGCTAATTCTTGCAGCACTCTAGAGTTGTTGTTCAATATTAATAATTGTAAAGTTTTTGACTTAACTATAGTAAGGTTTGGTAATGTTATTTTATTGAACAATATGTCTTCTCATCAAACCAGAATTCATATATCTAAAAAAATTGTAGCAATCTGTTCTTTTTTGCTCTTTATCTTTATTAATCGTTTCGTTAACGGAATATGAATTTTTACATTTAAGCATTATTTTTTTAGATTTATTTAATTTATAAAAGCCAAGCGCTTTTGAATACCCTTGAAGCATCCAATTTTGTAAGTCATATTTCGTTTCAAATTCAATATTTGGAACAAAAACTTTATCAAAAGGGTCAATTATTAATTTAATTGCTAAATTAAGTATATATCGTGTGTCTTCTTT
Source organism: uncultured Candidatus Pelagibacter sp. (assembly GCA_905612435.1). Taxonomy (GTDB): domain Bacteria; phylum Pseudomonadota; class Alphaproteobacteria; order Pelagibacterales; family Pelagibacteraceae; genus Pelagibacter. Next base: position 81,345 of record CAJQRZ010000003.1, on the reverse strand, counting down.
TACTTCTTCGGAAGAATTGATAGCACATATTGCTTCACTGATTTCTCTCAAATATTTTTTTTCAGGATCTTTAAAAATATATTTTACCGTATAATGAAAAAGTGCTTTATGGGGTCCTAGCCGAAGTAAAGATTCTTTATCTTTTTTAAATTTTTCAAGATTATCATTTATAAAACTATACAATTCCTCCTCTGTATCATACATATTATCTGTGTATGACTTTACATACGTTTCAACTAATTCATTAACTGTCGGATATTTTTTAGGATCATTTAGCATATGATCAAATAGTGTTACGGGTTTAATATTGATACTATTTGCATAATACAAAAGTTCTTTGCCATAACCGTAGAAAGATGCCATTAAAACATGAATTTGGTATTTTAAAAAAATTTTCCATTCTTCGTATGTATAGTATTTTGACTGTACTGCTATTTCATTTCTTTCAACCGATGTAAAATCTTCATGTTGGGTCACTGCATTTTCGGCTAACATGAATTTACCAACATATTGATATTTCTCTCTAATAGATGGTAGGTTTAAATAAGAGCCTTTTAGCAGCCACAGGGGGCTGATTGCAACTGAATCAAAATTATAAGTTAGTGTTTTATTTATCACTTCTTTCCACGAATCTAAAGTTTCACCTGGTAAGCCAAATATTAATTCAGTTGCAGTAGTCATTCCATTTTTCTTTGCAAAGTCAACAGATTCTGTTGCTTCCTTATGTGTTGCTGACACTCTTTTCGTTTCTTTTAAAACAAGAGGTGTAGTTGTTTGAAGTGATATACAGTATGTCATCAAAGGCTTTAAAATTATACCAACTTCTCTTGTTCTGTCTGTTTGTTTTTTTGCTGAATAAACCTTTAACACAGCTGGATATTTATACTTATCAAAGCATTCCCTAAGATACTTGGCAACTTCTAGATCATGTTTAATAATACCAAAATTATCATCAGAAAATCTCAAAAATTTATTTTTTGAATTATAACGTAAAAAAGTTATCTCTTCTTTTATTCTTTCTAGGCTAAAATTTCTAATTTTTCCTAATTGAGTTCCAGAAACACAAAATTTGCACATATATGGACAGCCTCTTATATTTTGAATAATTGGCATGAGCACAGGATCTTGAAGCAATTCATTAAAAACTCCCGTGAGATATGGTGAAGGAATTTCCATTAAATCCATTACAGGGTCCAATGGATTGCCATGAATAATCTTGTCATCAAGTAAAGTTCTACAACCATCAAGAGGAATCGTTTTTAATTTTGATCTCCATTCTTTGCATTTACCCAGTTTTTTGTAATTTTCAATTATATTGCTAAATGGTTTTTCACCATCACCATAAACTACGTAGTCAATATTTGGATATTTTGCTAAAAGAATTCTATTATCGTTCTTGTCAATATCAACATTTGCACCACCATAAACTATTAAACAATCTTTACTCAGATCTTTTAATTTTTTTATAGCAGTTAAGGTTAAATTAAAGTTCCAATCATAACTTCCAAAACCTACAATATCAGGAGGTTGTTTAAGTGTATCTTTCCAGAATTGTCTAAAAGTTCGGAAAATTTTTATTTCAATAGAATCGCCATGTATTTTTTTACAATAAGAACTTATAAAACCAATACCAATTGGTATTGATGCATTATCAATACCGTTTACATCATTAGCGAGGTCACATAGTGATATTTTAATTGATTTCATATTTTTTGTTAAGATTTATACATTATAGTTTTTTATGGTGTTGTGTCCACTTTTTATAAAGTTAGGCAGTATAAGTTATATGAGTAAGCTAGAAAACTTAATCATCAATGTCCTAAGAGTGTATGGCTCTTTTATCTACCGATAAAGCTGCTTCTTTTACTGCCTCTGAGAATGTGGGATGTGCATGACACGTTCTTGCTATATCTTCAGCACTTGCACCAAACTCCATTGCAACACAAATTTCTGCAATTAATTCACCTGCATGTGAGCCAATGATATGTGCTCCTAAAACTCTATCCGTTGTTTCATCAGCTAGAATTTTTACAAATCCTTCTGCTTCATCAATCGCTTTGGCTCTTGAGTTTGCCATAAATGAAAACTTACCAATTTTATATTTAGTATTTTCTTTTTTTAGTTGCTCTTCTGTTTTTCCAATAGATGCTACTTCAGGTGTCGTATAAACAACGCTTGGAATAATGTCATAATTAACATGCCCAGATTGTCCCGCAATATTTTCTGCAACTGCAATGCCTTCATCTTCAGCTTTATGCGCTAGCATCGGTCCTTTTATTACGTCACCAATTGCATATACATTACTTACATTTGTTTGAAATCTTTTATCTGTTTTAATTCTTTTCATCTCATCTAATTTAACACCAATTGATTCTAAATTTAAGTTATTTGTATTTGGTTTTCTACCAACCGATATAAGAGCTACATCACAATCAAAATTAACTTTTTTTCCACCTTTATCAGAAATTGAAACTTTTACGCCTTTAGCACTTTTTTTAATTTTCTCCACTTTAGTTTGCATATGAAAATTAATTCCTTGTTTTTTTAAAATTTTCATAAACTCTGTTGATACTTCTTTATCCATTCCTGGTGTAATATGATCAAGGAATTCAATTATATGAACCTCTGCTCCTAATCTAGACCAAACAGATCCCATCTCTAATCCAATATAACCACCACCAACTACAACCATTTTTTTTGGAACTGTCTTTAAATTTAGTGCTCCTGTTGAAGAAACAATTATTTTTTCATCAAATTCAATACCTGGTAATGAAACTGGAACAGATCCTGTGCTGATTACTGTTTTTTCGGTTTCTATAACTGTTTCTTTATTTTGATCATCTAAAATAGAAATTTTATTTGCTGATTTAAAACTTCCTATTCCTTTAAAATAAGTAACTTTATTTTTTTTAAATAAAAACTCTACTCCTTTGGTTAAAATAGTGACTGCTTTATTTTTATTTTGCATCATTTTTTGAAGATTAAGTTTAACTTCTCCAACTTCTATTCCAAGTTTAAAAAAATTTTTTGCCTTATAATAATTATCTGAAAGATTTAATAAATTTTTAGAAGGTATGCATCCAACATTCAAACAAGTTCCACCAAGTGAACCTCTGGATTCTATACATGCTGTTTTGAAACCTAATTGTGCTAGTCTTATTGCACATACGTAGCCTCCTGGACCTCCACCTATTACTACTGTTTGAAATTTTTCTGACATCTAAATATTTAAAAATAACCTTCTTGGATCTTCTAAATTCTCTTTAACCATTTTTAAAAATGAAACAGATTCTTTTCCATCAATAATTCTGTGGTCATAAGATAGTGCGAGATACATAATTGGTCTAATTTTAATTTCACCCTCAACTACTACTGGTCTTTCAACTATATTGTGCATTCCTAACACTCCAGATTGTGGTAAATTTAATATTGGAGTAGATAACATTGAACCATAAACACCACCATTGCTGATAGTGAAAGTTCCACCTTGAAGATCTTCAATAGTTAATTTTCCATCTCTTGCTTTTTTAGATATAGATTTTATATTTTTTTCAATATTAGCAAACGACAATTCATCTGCATTTCTTAAAACAGGAACGACTAATCCTTTTTCAGTTCCGACTGCAAAACTTACATTATAATAATTTTTATAAATAATTTCATCACCTTCAATTTCAGCATTAACAGATGGAAATGTTTTTAAAGCAGCAACACAAGCTTTAACAAAAAATGACATAAAGCCTAATTTAATTCCATATCTACTTTGAAAATCTTCTTGATTCTCTTTTCTCATCTCTATTATACTTGTCATATCAATTTCATTAAACGTTGTTAACAATGCAGCATTTTCTTGAGCTTGTTTTAATCTTTTTGCAATAGTTTGTCTTAATCTAGTCATTTTAATTCTTTCTTCTTGACCATATTGAATTTTTCTCTCTGACGGTTGAGGGTTTGTTCCCATCATGCTTATCAAATCACCTTTTAGTATTCTTTCTTCTTTTCCTGAGCCATTAACTTTATCTAAATCAATTTTATTCTCTGCTACTATTTTTCTTACTGCTGGTGATAAAATTTTACTACTTCCTTTTTTATCAAAAAATTTATTTACTTTGACTTCTTCTGTTAAAATTAATGGTTCTTCTGAATTTTCAGGCTTAACCGTTTTTTCAAAAAATTTTGGTTGTTTTTTTTCAATCTCTAAATTTACAACGTTGTTTTCAACTTTTTCTGGTTCAATTTTTTGTATTGTTTTTTCTGTAGCACTATTATTGTTTTCACTTACTGACCCTAGTAGCGCACCTACTTCAACAACCTCTCCGTCTTTTACATTTATTTCTTCTATTGTGCCGCTAACTGGTGATGGGACTTCTAGGTTGACCTTATCAGTTTCTAACTCAACTATTGCTTCATCGGCTTGTACATGATCCCCTTTTTTTTTCAACCATTTGGAGACCGTTGCTTCAGTTATGCTTTCGCCTAAAACTGGTACTGTAATTTTTTCACTCATTTTTTATTTAAATACTTTGTTAATAATTTCTTGTTGTTGAGAGATATGTCTTTTGGCATATCCTGTGGCCGGTGACGCATCTGGGCTTCTTCCTATATAAGAAATTTTTACATTATTAGCTTTAATAGTTTCTAATGTCCATTGTATATAGTCCCTCACCGAAAACCAAGCTCCCATATTTTTTGGCTCTTCTTGGCACCAATAGAATTTAGCATTTTTAGCATAGACTTTAAGCTCTTTAACAAGAGTTTTTGCTGGAAAAGGGTATAATTGTTCAATTCTGTACAATACTACATCATCTATTTTTAATTTTTCTCTAGCAGCCAATAAATCAAAATAAACTTTTCCAGAACACATTATCACTTTTTTAATTTCTGAACTTTTTTTCAATTTTATAAACCCATTAATTTTTGGATCTATAGCATGATCCCATAAAATTCTATGAAATGAATTTTTTTTGTTAAAATCTTCTAAATTAGAAACACAATATTTATTTCTTAATAAAGATTTGGGTGTCATAATAATCAATGGTTTTCTAAAATCTCTATGCATTTGTCTTCTTAAGGCATGAAAATAATTAGCTGGTGTACTACAATTCATAACTTGCATGTTATCATTTGAGCACATTTGTAAAAACCTTTCTAATCTTGCTGATGAATGTTCTGGTCCTTGACCCTCATATCCATGAGGGAGCAACATTACTAAACCTGAAGCTCTAGACCATTTTCTTTCTCCAGATGCAATAAATTGATCAATTACAACTTGTGCACCGTTAGCAAAATCTCCAAATTGAGCTTCCCACAAAGTAAGAGTATTTGGCTCAACTAAACTATACCCATATTCAAAACCTAGAACAGCTAATTCAGATAAAAAACTATCTACTACCTCAAATTGTTTTTGACTATTTGAAATATTATTAAGTGGAATATAACGCGAATTATCAGATTGATTTCTTAAAACTGAATGCCTCTGACTAAAAGTTCCTCTACCAGAATCTTGTCCCACCAATCTAACTGGATATCCCTCTTCTAATAATGAGCCAAATGCTAAAGCTTCAGCAGTCGACCAATCTATACCTGATCCTTTTTTTACCGACTCCCCTCTTAATCTTAATATTTTAATAATAGTTTTGTGTAAGTTTAGTTCTAGTGGCGTACTATTAATTTTTTCTGATATTCTTAAAAGTTTATCAGTATCTGCTCCACTCACTCCTCTTTTATCTTTTCCTTTTTCAGGTTTATATGCAGACCAAGTACCTTCAAACCATTCAATTTTGGGTTTGTAATCTTTTGCATTTTTAAATTGATCATCAAGCAAATCTTTAAATTTTTTTATAAAACCACTTAAATCTTCATTAGAAATTGTATTGTCATTTATTAGTTTATTCCCATAGACTTTTACTGGCGATGGGTGCGACCTAATTTTTTTATACATAAGTGGCTGAGTGAATGATGGTTCGTCACCTTCATTATGACCAAACCTTCTGTAACAAATTAGATCAATTACAACATCTCTATTGAATTTTAACCTAAATTCTGTTGCTATTCTTGCCGCGTAAACTGCTGCTTCTGGATCATCTCCATTCACATGTAATATTGGTGCATCAACCATTTTGGCAGCATCAGATGGGTAAGGTGAAGATCGAGCAAATCTAGGACTTGTTGTAAATCCAATTTGATTATTTATTATAACATGAATAGTACCTCCAGTATTATGGCCAGGTAAGCCTGACATAGCAAAACACTCTGCTACAACTCCTTGGCCTGCAAAAGCAGCATCACCATGAACTAAAATTGGGATAACTTTTTTTCTCTCTTTATCTTTATGAAAAAATTGTTTAGCTCTAGTTTGTCCTAAAACAACTGGATTAACAGCTTCTAAGTGAGATGGATTGTCTGTTAAACTAACATGCACTGAGTTACCATCAAACTCTCTATTTGAAGATGCTCCCAAATGATACTTAACATCACCAGCACCTTCTTCAGATGATAAGTTAATTTCTCCAGCAAATTCATTAAATATTCTTTTGTATGACTTTTGTAAAACATTGGCTAAAACATTAAGTCTTCCTCTGTGGGACATTCCAATTTTAACTTCTTTAACATTGCATTGACTACCTATTTTTATTATTTGTTCCAGGGCTGGGATTAAGCTTTCTGCACCATCTAATCCAAATCTTTTTGTTCCAACATATTTTGTGTGTAGAAATTTTTCAAAGCCCTCTGCTTGAATTAATTTATTTAAGATAGCTTCCTTACCATTTTTTGTAAAATGCAAAGTATCTTCTGATTTTTCCACTCTATCTCTAAACCATGTTCTTTCTTTTGGATTTGATATATGCATATATTCATAGCCTATTGAGCCACAATAAGTTTTTTTTAAAAAATTTAAAATTTCACGAATATTAGAATATTGTTTGTTGATTGCTCCATCTAAATAAATTTTTTTTTGGTAATCTTCTTTTTTAAATCCATAAAACTTTGGATGAAGTTCATCTAAATATTCTGACTCCAACAATCCTAGTGGGTCAAGCTTAGCTATCAAGTGTCCTCTTAGTCTGTAAGATCTAATTATTGCAACAGCTTTCATTGATTCACTATTTGATTTAAGTAAATCTTTTTGATTAATTTCACCAGTATTTTTTTCGCTAGGTAATTTTATTTCACTCTTTTCAATTCTTTTTTGAATTTCATCTATATCAACTCTTTTTTTAGTGATACTCCAAGATGGTCCATTTATCTCTTTTACAACAACATCTAAGTCTTCATCCATTCCTTCAAAATATTTTCTCCAACTTTCTGGTAGATTAGAATCTTTATTAACAAACTTTAAGTACATCTGCTCAATAAATGCATTGTTAGATTTGCTAAGAAATGAAGTTTTTTCGTATTCAAGATTTTTTGATGATGACATCTATTCTTAATATAATATCAGAAAAGTATTTTTCAATTAGACAATTTATTAAATAATGTTTTGCCTATTTCTGATGGTGATTTTGCAATAGTAATGCCACATTCTTGCATTTTTTTTATCTTGTCTTCTGCCCCACCTTTTCCACCAGAAATTATAGCTCCTGCATGCCCCATTCTTCTTCCAGGAGGTGCTGTTATTCCAGCAATAAAACCAACTATTGGTTTTTGTATTTTGTGATTTTTTACAAATTCTGCCGCCTCTTCTTCTGCTGTTCCACCTATTTCTCCTATCATAAGAATAGATTTGGTTTCCTCATCATTTAAAAACAAATCTAAACAATCAATAAAATTTGTTCCATTAATAGGATCTCCACCAATTCCTATACAAGTAGATTGTCCCAATCCGTTTTCTGTTGTTTGCGCAACCGCTTCATAAGTCAAAGTTCCAGATCTTGAAACTATTCCAACAGATCCTTTTTTATTAATATTTCCAGGCATAATTCCAATTTTACATTCATCAGGAGTGATTATCCCAGGACAATTAGGTCCTATTAATCTACTTTTAGATTTATTTAGTTTTTTTTTAACTCTTAGCATGTCTAGTATTGGTATACCCTCTGTAATACATACGATAAGTTCGATGGAAGATTCAATAGCTTCAATTATTGCAGCTGCAGCAAATTTTGCGGGAACATAGATCATTGTTGCATCAGCACCAACTTTTTTTTTAGCTTCTACTACAGTGTTGAAAACTGGACGATCAAGGTGTTTTTGTCCTCCCTTTTTTGGGGTAACCCCTCCAACTAAATTTGTTCCATATTTTATTGCTTGCTCGGAATGAAATGTTCCATGAGCGCCTGTAAAACCTTGACAGATAACTTTTGTATTTTTATTAATTAATACAGACATATTATTTTATAGCCTCTACAATTTTTTTAGCTGCATCATCTAAGTTCTCTGCTGAGATTAATTTTAATCCTGAATTATCTAATATTTCTTTTCCTTCTTTAAATTTTGTTCCTGCCAATCTAACAACTAATGGAACATTAATATTTATTTCTTTAGCTGCATCCACAACCCCTTGGGCAAGGACATCACATCTCATTATACCGCCAAAAATATTTATTAAAATACCTTTAACATTTTTATCTGAAAGGATTATCTTAAGTGCTGCAGAAACTTTTTCTTTTGAAGCTCCACCACCTACGTCTAAAAAATTAGCAGGCTCTTTTCCATATAGTTTAATTATATCCATAGTAGCCATAGCTAGTCCAGCTCCATTGACCATACAACCAATACTTCCATCCAATTTTATATAAGCAAGATCGTGCTTGCTTGCTTCTATTTCAATTGGGTCTTCTTCATTTAAATCTCTTAACTCAATAATATCTGGGTGTTTAAACAAAGCATTGTCATCAAAATTAATTTTTGCATCTAAACAAATTATTTTTTTTTCTTTATTTAAAATCAATGGATTAATCTCAACCATATTAGCATCAGTAGCAATAAACATCTTAAATATTGATTTAATCAATGATAATGCTTGTTTTTTAGTATTATTAGATAAGCTAAAAACTTCTATTATTTTTTCACAATTCTCATCAGATATCTCGTCACTAATATCAACTTTTGTTGTTATAATTTTTTCTGGTGTTTTGTTTGCTACTTCTTCAATATCTATTCCACCTTGATCACTAGATATAAATGCTATCTTAGAACTTACTCTATCAACCAAACATGATAAATAAAATTCTTTATCAATATTAGATGACTCCTCAACATATAATCTTTTAACTTTTCTACCCTCTGGTCCTGTTTGATGGGTAACAAGTATTTTGCCTAACAATTCTTTCGCTGCAGTACCCAATTCTTCTATTGTATTTAATATTTTTACACCTCCGGCTTTACCTCTTCCGCCAGCATGGATTTGTGCCTTTAAAATAAATTTTTCTGTTTTTAATGTTTTTGCTTTTTCTATCAAATCTTCTACTGTAAAAGCAAAAATTCCTTCTGGTACTGCTGCACCATATTTTTTCAAAATTTGTTTAGCTTGATGTTCGTGAATGTTCATTCTTTATTTAGAAAGATCTGTATCAATTACTGAAGCAGCTTCCCATAATTTTTTAACTGCATCGATTGAATTCATAAAATTTTTTTTTTCTTTTTCATCTAAATCTACTTCTTCTATTTCTTCTACTCCACTCTTACCAATTAGTACTGGAACACCAGCATAAATATTATTTACTCCATATTCTCCATCAAGATAAACGGCACACGGTAATATTTTTTTTTCATCATTTAAATATGCTTTGGCCATTTCAACACCTGATGCTGCAGGAGCGTAAAATGCAGAACCCTTTTCTAGATACTTAACAATTTCTGCACCACCATCTCTTGTCCTTTGGTTGATGCTTTCTAATTTTTCAGAAGATATTTTTCCTTCTTTTACTAATTCCAATAATGATTTACCTGAAACTTTTGTAAATCTTGGCAAAGGTACCATCGTATCTCCATGACCACCCATTACTATTGCTTCTATTTCTTTTACTGGGACATTTAATTCTAATGATAAAAATAATTTAAATCTTGAGCTATCTAAAATTCCAGCCATACCAACAACTTTATTTGTAGGTAATCCAGAATATTTTTGAAATGCCATCACTATAACATCTAGCGGGTTTGTAATACATATAACAAAAGCCTTTGGTGCATTTTTTTTAACGCCCTCTGCTACTTGTTTAATAATTTTTAAATTTATACCTAACAAGTCATTTCTACTCATTCCTGGTTTTCTTGGAACACCTGCTGTTACAATAATTACATCTGAGTCTTTAATATCTTCATAATTATCTGTGCCTAAAAATCTAACATTAAAGCCATCTATTGATGAAGATTGAGCTATATCTAAAGCCTTTCCTTTTGCTATTCCGCTTGCAATATCAAATAGTACGACCTCATTAGCTAGCTCTTTAAGTCCTATTAAATGTGCTAAGGTTCCACCTATTTGACCAGCTCCAATTAAAGATATTTTTTTCATAAATTTTCCTTTATTTCATTGTTGGCATGACAAATTCTGCATTTGACCTTATTCCAGAAGGCCATCTTGATGTTACTGTTTTAAGTTTTGTATAAAATTTTACTCCTTCAGCCCCGTGCATTCCACTATCTCCAAATAATGATCTCTTCCATCCACCAAAACTATGAAAGGCCATTGGAACTGGTATAGGCACGTTAATACCAACCATACCAACTTGAATTTTACTGGCAAATGTTCTAGCTGCATCTCCATCTCTAGTATAGATGCTCACACCATTACCATATTCATGATCATTTATTAACTTTGTTGCTTCTTCAAAAGTTTTTACTCTGACAATTGAGAGAACTGGACCAAATATTTCTTCTTTATAAATTATCATATCTTTATTTACGTGATCAAACAAACAACCACCTAAGTAATATCCGTTTTCATAACCTTGTAGTTTTAAATTTCTACCGTCTGTAATTAATTTTGCACCTTCTTTAACACCTAGATCTACATATCCTTTTACTTTTTCTAAATGTTCTTTTGTAACTAATGGTCCCATTTCAGAATTTTTATCCATTCCTGGTCCTACTTTTAATGCTTCAACTTTTTTTGACAAACGCAAAACTAACTGGTCTCCTATATCTCCAACAGCCACAGCCACAGATTGGGCCATACATCTTTCTCCAGCAGATCCATATGCTGCTCCCATTAAACCATTTACCGCACCATCAAGGTCACAATCTGGCATTACAACTAAATGATTTTTTGCTCCACCTAATGCTTGAACTCTTTTTTCATTTTTTGCTGCATTCTCATAAATATATTTTGCAATGGGAGTTGATCCCACAAAACTTACAGCTTTAATATCCTTATTAGTTAAAATTGCATCGACAGATTCTTTATCTCCATTAACTACATTAAAAACTCCATCTGGAAGTCCAGCTTCTTTTAATAATTCAGCCAATTTTAATGCACATGATGGGTCTTTTTCCGATGGTTTTAAAATAAATGTATTTCCACATGCAATAGCAATCGGAAACATCCACATAGGAACCATTGCGGGGAAATTAAATGGTGTTATTCCAGCAACCACTCCTAGAGGTTGACGCATTGACCAGCTATCAACGTTTGTTCCCACATTTTCTGAAAATTCTCCTTTAAGAACTTGTGGAATTCCACAGGCAAACTCAACAACCTCTAATCCTCTTGTTAAAGAACCTTTTGCATCCTCATAAACTTTTCCATGCTCAGAAACTATTAGTTTAGTAAGCTCATCAGAGTTTTTTTCTATTAATTCTTTAAATTTAAACATTACCCTTGATCTTTGAAGGGCGGGTTTTAATGACCAAGTTTCAAAAGCTTTTTGAGCAACTTTGGCTGCTTGATCTAAATCAGCTTTACTTGCCAATCTTACTTCGGATTCTTGTTCACCAGTAGCAGGATTAAAAACTTTACTTTTTCTATCAGATAAGCCTGATATTAGCTTTCCGCCAACAAAATGTTCTAATAAATTCATGAATAGGATTATTTAAATAGGTAATTAGCTTGTTGCAAGCATTTTCTTTAGTTCAGCTATAGCTTTTGCTGGATTTAATCCTTTTGGACAAGCATTAGTACAATTCATAATAGTATGACACCTATATAGCTTCAGTTCATCAGCAACTTTTTTTAATCTCTCTTTTCTTTCATCATCTCTACTGTCTACTATCCATCTATAAGCTTGTAGTAAAACTGCGGGACCCAAAAATTTATCACCATTCCACCAATAACTTGGGCACGAAGTTGAACAACATGCACACATTATACATTCGTAAGCACCATCTAGTTTCGCTCTATCTTTTTTTGATTGAATAATTTCTGTTGTTTCTACTTTTGTATTAGTTTTTAACCAAGGCTCAATTGATTCATACTGTTTGTATAGTCCGCTTAAATCACCAATTAAATCTTTTTTTACCTTTAAATGAGGTAGCGGATAAATGTTTATATCACCATCAATTTCTGCATGAGGTGTTGTACATGCTAATCCATTTTTTCCATCCATATTCATTGCACAAGAACCACAAACACCGTGGGAACAAGATCTTCGGTAAGTTAATGAAGAGTCAATTTCATTTTTAATTTTATTTAAAATATCTAATACTTTTGATGGACAGTTATCCATATCAACTTCATAGGTATCTAATCTTGGTTTTTCTTCAGTTGACGGGTCCCACCTATAAATGTTTACTTTTCTTATATTTTTTGATCCAGTTTTATCTTCGTAATAATTACCTTTTTGAACTTTTGAATTTTCAGGTAAATTTATTTGAACCATTAATAAACTCTTTCTTGTGGTGGAAAATATTGAACTTCATTTGTTAATGTTGTTTTGTGAACTGGTCTATAGCTAATCTTAGTATCTTTTCCATTACACCATACAACAGTATGTTGCATAAAATTTTCATCATCTCTTTTTGGGAAATCTTCCCTAGCATGAGCCCCTCTACTCTCTTTTCTGCTATATGCTGAAGTAACGGTAGTAATTGCCTGTCTTATTAAATTATCAAATTCTAATGTTTCAACTAAATCAGTATTAAAAATAAGAGATTTATCTTTTACTGCAATTGAATCCATGTCATCATAAGTTTTTTTAATTTCATCAATACCTTCTTTAAGTGTTTTTTCTGTCCTAAAAACTGCACACTTCGATTGCATAATTTTTTGCATTGCAAGCCTAAGTTCTGCAGTACTATTTTCACCGTTTGCATTTCTTAATTTATCAAATCTTTCTAAACATTTTTCTGTTTCGAGCTCTTCTATATGTTCATGTGGAGTCCCTGGTTTTACAAGCTCTGCAGCTCTCTTGGCTGCTGCCCTTCCAAATACCACTAAATCAATCAAAGAATTTGACCCAAGTCTATTTGCACCATGTACAGAAACGCAAGCCGCTTCTCCAATTGCCATTAATCCTGGAACTATTTTTTCAGAACCATTTACAGTTAATACCTCAGCTTTATAATTTGTTGGAATACCTCCCATATTATAATGTACAGTAGGGACTACGGGTATTGGGTCTTTAGTTACATCAACATTTGCAAATAATCTTGCTGCCTCTGTAATTCCTGGAAGTCTACTTTCAATAATGCCTTTATCTAAATGACTTAAATGCAAGTGAACATGATCTTTATCTTTACCAACACCTCTTCCTTCATTGATTTCAATTGACATCGATCTACTTACTACATCTCTTGATGCTAAATCTTTAGCGCTTGGAGCATATCGTTCCATAAATCTTTCACCTTTTGAATTTACTAAATACCCACCTTCTCCTCTAACTCCTTCGGAAATTAGTGTCCCATGACCATAAATTCCAGTTGGGTGAAATTGAACAAATTCCATATCCTGTAATGGTAAGCCTGCTCTTAAAATCATTGCATTTCCATCTCCAGTACAAGTATGTGCTGAAGTTGCGGAATAATAAACTTTACCATAACCACCTGTGGCAATTATTGTACTATGAGCCCTAAATCTATGAATGGTCCCATCATTTAAGTTCCAAGCTATGAGACCTTTACACGCCCCATCTTTCATTAACAAATCTAAGGCGAAGTATTCAATGAAAAATTCTGTATTATGTTTTACAGCTTGTCCATAAAGAGTGTGAAGTATTGCATGGCCTGTTCGGTCTGCAGCCGCACAGGTTCTTTGAACAATTTCTTTTCCATAATTTTTTGTCATTCCTCCAAAAGGCCTTTGATAAATTTTTCCTTCATCTGTTCGACTGAAAGGAACTCCATATTTTTCTAGTTCTATTACTGCTTTTGGGGCTTCTTTACATAAATATTCGATACTATCTTGATCACCTAACCAATCTGCGCCTTTAACAGTATCATACATGTGCCAACGCCAATCGTCTTCACCCATGTTTCCAAGTGCAGCTGAAATTCCACCTTGTGCTGCAGATGTATGGCTTCTTGTTGGAAATACTTTTGATATGCATGCAGTTTTTAAGCCTGCTTCGCTTAAACCAACAGCTGCTCTCAATCCAGAACCACCTGCTCCAAGAACGATTACATCGTATTTGTGATCTATAATTTTATAAGCACTCATGTGGTTAAATTAAATATAATTATAATTGTTGTTAAAGGCATTATTATAGCAAATATATATAAAGCTTTGTTTGCGACATTTTTGATTTTTTTGTCCTGAATATAATCTTCAAATACCTCATTAATGCTTAAAGCTGAGAAAAAGTAAGCAAAAACTAGCAATAATGAAACTAAAAATTTTGATGGTTGGGTTGAAAAAAATCTAACAACATCAATATAATCTTTATCAAAAACAGAAATTAAACTTAAAATAAACCAAATCATTAATGGTATTAACACCACTGAGCTAGCTTTTAAAAATAACCATTTTTTAGTTACATTATTCATATTAAATAATTTGCTTTCCCAATAAATAAATTAAAACTGTTAAAACGAATGATCCAATGATCACTATTAATCCTGTTATTTTTGTTATCTTTAATTCAAAACCATATCCTAGGTCCATAATTAAATGTCTTATTTCGCTTAATATTTGAAAACTAAATGACCATGTTAATCCTAAAATTACAAATTTTCCAAAAATAGAATTTAAAAATATTTTAGTAAATTCGTAACTAGTTTCACCTAGCAATAAAGAAGCTATCCAAAAACAAATTACTGTTATGGCAGCTATATTTATTATTCCTGTAATTCTATGCGAAATAGAGACCAAGGAAGATATGTGCCATCTATAAATCTGAATATGTGGTGATAAAGGATTATTATTATCCATTATTTTTTTTAATTAATAGTTCAGCTATTTCAACTGCATTCAAAGCAGCACCTCTTAATAAATTATCTGAAACTATCCAAAGGTTTAGTGCATTCTTTTTTGTTTTATCTTCTCTAATTCTTGAGATGTATGTTTTATTTTTACCTTCTGCATCCAAAGGTGTTATATAACCGCCATCTTCTCTTTTGTCATATACCTCACATCCATCTGCGCTATTCAATGAAGAATGTATTTTTTTTAAAGTAAAAGGTTTTTCAAATTCAATATTTACCGATTCAGCATGAGAAACTAAAACAGGAACTCTTACGCATGTTGCTGTTAATTCAATTTTATTATCAATAATTTTTTTAGTTTCATTAACCATTTTTAATTCTTCTTTTGTGTAACCATCTTCGGCAAATACATCTATATGAGGAATTGCATTAAATGCTATTTGCTTAGTAAAATTTTTAGGACTAATTTCTTTTTTGTTCAAAGATAATTTTGTTTGTTCAATAAGTTCATTCATTTGTGCCTTGCCACCTCCTGATACTGATTGGTAAGTTGATAATACAACTCTCTTAATGTTAAATAAATCATGCAAAGGTTTTAAAGTTATAACCAATTGTGCCGTAGAACAGTTTGGATTTGCAATAATATTTTTTTTTAATCCATCAATAGCTTCAGGATTAACCTGGGGAACTATTAAAGGAACATCTGGATCCATTCTAAAAAAACTAGAATTATCAATTACTGTTGAATGTTTAGCTGCTTTTTCTCCATATTGTTCAGATATTTTGCCACCTGCTGCAAAAAAGGTAATTTCGGCTTTAGAGAAATCGTATGTCTCTAAATTATAAACTTCATGTTCTTTACCGTTAAAACTTATTTTTTGACCCACACTTCTCGGTGATGCAACCAAATATAACTGAGCAATTGGAATTTTTTTTTGCTCTAGCACTTCGAGCATTTTTCTCCCAACATTGCCTGTCGCTCCTACAATTGCTATATTCATGATATTCTTTAACTTTTATACTAGATGAAAGGTAAATCGCAAACTTTTCCGTTAAAAGTATTATTGTTTATTTGAATTTCAAAGCTTTGTGATACTTCCCAATGAGATTTTTGCATCATTGCTATACCTATTACCTTTTGAAAATGAGGTGAATAAGTTGCTGATCTTAATTCACCAATTATATTGTTATTTTCATCGTAGAGGTTTTTTGATCCTGTAAGATTAATTTCTTTTATATCTATTTTGACACCCATTATTTTTTTTTGAACCCCTTTAGATTTTATCTGTTTTAATTTTTCTTTTCCCAAAAAATTTATATCACTATCTAAACTAACATATTTATCAAAACCACATTCAAATGGATTATCATTATTATCAAAATCATTACCATATGAAAGCAATGCATTCTCAATTCTTTCTATTAAATTTGGACATCCTGGACTTACATGAAATTCTTTTCCGACTTCAAAAAGATGATCATATAATTTTTGCCCTGAAACAGTGTTTTGAACATAAACTTCATATCCACCTTGTTTAGACCATCCAGATCTTGCAATTAAATGTTTAGTCTCTTCAAAGTCAAAATAATCAAATCCAAAAAATTTTAGTTCAGTAATTTTTTTACCAAAAACCTTTTCCATCAAAGCAAATGATTTGGGACCTTGTACTGCCATTATATCAACTACTGGCTCTATAATTTTCACATCAAAATTATTTCCTGCAGCTAAACCTTTTGCAAAAAAAATTACATCTGAGTCAGCTATTGATATCCACCATTTATTTTCATCTAATTTTAAAATGACTGGATCATTAACCAGGTTTCCTGAATTATCTATTATTGGACAATAATAACATCTTCCAATTTTTGATTTTGATAAATCTCGGCATGTCATTAGTTGAACTAGTTTAGCAGAGTCTTTTCCTGATATTTCCACTTGTCTTTCAGCTGCTACATCCCATACCTGAACATTTTCTTTCAAATGTTTGTAACTATTTTCTATTGAACCAAAGGCAGCCGGTAACAACATATGATTGTAAATTGTATATGCTGTAACACCTTGTTTCTCTATTCTTGAAGTGTAAGGTGTACTTCTTAATCGTCTAGATTTTGCTATTGAAAAGTTTTTCATTTTTTTAAAAATTCAGAGATCTTTTCTCTCATTTCAAAAGCTTTTTCAAACATAATCATATGCCCACAGTTTTTTATTATATGCATTTTTGAGTTAGAGATAAGAGCTGCAAATTTTTTACCTTTTTCAAGGTTAGCCATCTTATCTAGTTCGCCAAAAATAAATAATGTCGGACAATTAATTAATTTTAAAGCTTCAGATCCATTTTTATAATTGTTACAAGCGATAAGATCTACGGCCAAAATCTCTCTAATGTCTCTTGGAGAATTAATGATTTTTTCAACAGGATTCCCTCCAATAAATTTTTTAGAGTTTTCATATCCCCATTTCATCATTAGCTTAACTGCTTGATCATCTCCAGCTTCAGCAAAATCTATTAAGTCTTGATTAACTGGCATTCTATATGATCCAGCAACAAACACTAAATTTTTGACTCTTTTGGGATATTTTGAATAATATTCAAGTGCTTCCAAACATCCTTGCGAGTGTCCAATTATTGTTATTTTAGAAATATTAAGCTCATTAAAAACTTCTTCCAACCAATCAGAAATTTCTTCTATTGATTTTAAACATGTCCCCTCTGAATTACCATGGCCAGGTAAATCTATTGCTAAAACATTATAGTCTTGATTGGATAAATATTGCTCTGTTAAAGACCACACAATATGTGAAAGACCACTTCCATGTAGTAAAACAATTGTAGCTTTATTTTTGTTAATACCTTTGCCTGCATCTGAAGTAAAAACTTTTTTATTGTCTATCTCAAAAATCAACTTATTTCCTTGATTTTTTTTCTAAGTTCAAATTTTTGAATTTTTCCTGTTGAAGTCTTAGGTAAATCGCAAAAAACAACTTTTTTGGGAAGTTTAAAGCCTGCTAAAGTCTCTTTACAAAATTTAATTATTTCTTCTTCTGATGTAGTTTTATCTTTAATTAACTCAACAAATGCAAAAGGTGTTTCCCCCCATTTTTCATCTGGTTTAGCCACAACAGCAGCCAATGATACCGCTGGATGTTTTGCAATGGTATTTTCTATTTCAATTGAAGAAATATTCTCTCCACCCGAAATAATAATATCTTTAGATCTATCTTGAATTTTAATATATCCATCTAGATGAGTTACAGCTAAATCTCCCGAGTGAAACCAACCACCAGACATAGCTTTATCAGTTGCTTCTTTATCTTTATAATAACCTTTCATTACAATATTTCCTCTAATCATAATTTCACCCATAGTTTTTCCATCTTTAGGTACTGGCTTCATTGTCTCAGGATCCATTACAACGGCTCCTTCTGTATTTGGGTATCTGACACCTTGTCTTGCTTTAATTTCATTTTTTTTATCTCTATCTAATTCATTCCATTCTTCATTCCATGCACATTGCAACATATGTCCATAAGTTTCTGTTAGTCCATATACATGCATGACTTCAAATCCTAAATTTTCCATTTTTTCAAAAATAACACTCGGTGGTGGTGCGCCAGCAGTTAACACGTTCACTTTTCTCTTTAATTTTTTTTGATCTTCTTTAGGAGCATTAACTATCATATTTAAAACAATTGGAGCTCCTCCAAAATGTGTTACGTCATATTTATCAATTAACTCAAACATTTTTTTTACATCAATATTTCTTAGGCAAATAATTCTTGCGTGTAACATGGAAAGTGTCCAAGGATAACACCATCCATTACAATGAAACATTGGCACAACACATAAAAAGTTTAATCTATTAGGCATGTTCCATGCCTGAGTACTTCCTGTTGCCATTAGATATGACCCTCTATGGTGATAAACAACACCCTTGGGGTTTCCCGTTGTTCCAGATGTATATCCTAATGAAATAGCTTGCCATTCATCTTTTGGTTTTTTCCATTTATAGCTTTCATCTCCACTACTTAAAAAACTTTCATATTCTAGTTCACCAATTTTTTTAAAATTGCTTGTGTCTATATCCTTGTCATTTATATCGATAATTGTAATTTTATTTTTGACATTTTTTAAAGCTTTAGTAATTACTTCATGAAATTGTCTGTCTACAATTAAAACTTTTGCATCACTATGCTCTAAAATATAACTAACTGTGTTAGGATCTAATCTTGTATTTATTGCATTAATTACTGCACCAACCATAGGTATTGAGTAATGAGCTTCAAAAATTTCTGGTGTATTGAAGGCCATTATTGAAACCGTATCTCCAGTTTTTACACCAAGCTTGTCTAGTGCACTAGCAAATTTAACACATCTTTTGTAAACCTCCTCCCAAGTATAAGATCTACTTTCATAAACAACAGCTTCGTAGTTTGGATATATATCTTTTGTTCTTTCTAAAAATGTTAAAGGAGATAAAGGAACATAGTTAGCATCATTTTTATCTAAATTTGTATCATAGTGACTCATGCTAATTAAATTTAAAATTCATTATATAGTCGCTGCCTGTTGTCGCTGTTTTAAAATGACTTTCAGCTCTTGGTAAAACTCTTTTAAAATAAAAATTTGCGGTTTGTATCTTTTCTTCATAAAAATCTTTATTTTGATCATAATCTTCAAAACTTACCTCTAATACTTTTATCCACGCATGAGCAATTGACACAAATCCTAATGCCTTTAAATAATCGTTGCATGCTGCACTAGCATCATCTTTTGAATTTTCTAATTTTTCTTTAATCCAAGAGGTAAATTTTGATAAAATTTCTAAATGTGTTTTCAATTCTTTTACAAAAGGTTTAATTTTCTCATTTTCAGTATTACAATCATTTTTAAGCATTTCTAAATATCTATTAATAATATCGCCATTTTTATTGACTAATTTTCTAAAAACTAAGTCAGCAGCTTGGATAGAATTTGTTCCTTCATAAATTGGCGTGATTCTATTGTCCCTATATAACTGTTCTATTCCTTGATCTTTTGTGTACCCATAACCACCATGAACTTGCATAGCTTCACTTGTTATTTCCATTCCCATATCAGTAAACATTGTTTTAACCACGGGTGTCATTAAAGAAACAAAATCTGATGCTTCTTGTTTGATTTTTTCATCTGGGTGATAAAGACTAACTTCTGTCTGCTGTGATAGCCAAAAACACAATGCTCGCTCACCTTCAATTATAGATTTCATGTTAAGCAAGGATTTTCTTATATCGGCATGATCAATTATAAAATCAGCACCATTAGTTGATTTTGTATTATTAGTTTTTCCTTGTTTTCTCTCTTTCGCATAACTTAAAGAGTTTTGATAAGCAATTTCAGAAATTCCTAACCCCTGAATTCCAACAACAATTCTTTCTAAATTCATCATAGTAAACATGGCATTTAACCCTTTGTTTTTTGATCCAATCATATAACCGACTGCATCATCAAAATTTAGCACACAAGTAGCTGAACCTTTGATTCCCATTTTACTTTCTATAGATCCTGTAGAAACTCCATTTCTATGTCCAATAGATCCATCTTCATTTACAATAAATTTAGGAACTAAAAATAAACTTATACCTTTCGTTCCAGCGGGAGAGTCTGTTGTTCTTGCTATCACTAAATGAATAATATTTTCTGTTAAATCATGATCACCTGATGTAATAAAAATTTTTTGTCCGCTTAGCATAAAAGTTCCATTGGATTGTTCTACAGCTTTTGTTTTTAAAAGACCTAAATCAGTTCCACAAACTGGCTCTGTAAGGCACATAGTGCCACTCCATTTACCTTCTACAATTTTTGGAAGATATTTTTTTTTAATTTCATCCGTACCATGATGAGAAATACAATTATACGCACCTATACTTAGTTCACTATAAAGTTTAAATGACAGGCTTGCGGACGATAACATTTCGTCAAAAAAAGCACTCACAGTTTTTGGCATTCCTTGTCCGCCATATTTAGGGTCGCATGAAAGAGACGTCCATCCGTCTTCTATATATTTTGAATAAGCTTCTTTATAACCAGGTGGTGTTCTAACTACTCCATTTTCTAAAACAGTCGGGTTTTCATCTCCTGACTTAGCTAAAGGTAATATTATATTTTGATTAATCTTTGCTGCCTCTTCTAAAATATTTTTTACTAGATCAGAATTAACTTCCTTATATTTTTCAATCTCATTATAATTTTTATTATTTCTTAGCTTATCAAAGAGGAACATCATGTCTTCCACTGGTGCAGTGTAATTTGGCATTTGGAAAGTCTAGAATAAATGTTTAATTATTGCAATTTTGAAATTATAGCATCACCCATTTCTGATGTTGATACTTCTTTCATTCCTTCGGAAATGATATCTTTAGTTCTAAGACCATCATTTAATACATCTTGAACCGCTTTTTCTAGAGCATTTGCTTCATTATCTAAATCTAAAGAATACCTAAGTGCCATTGCAAAACTTAAAATTGATGCAATTGGGTTTGCAATTCCCTTACCTGCAATGTCTGGTGCTGATCCATGTATCGGTTCGTACATTGCTCTCATTTCTCCATCTTTATTTTTTGCTCCAAGCGAAGCTGAGGGTAGAAGACCCAAAGATCCAGTTAGCATTGAAGCTTGGTCAGAAAGCATATCTCCAAATAAATTATCGGTAACTATTACATCAAATTGTTTTGGATTTCTTAAGAGTTGCATTGCACAATTATCTGCAAGCATATGACTTAATTCTACATCTTTGTATTCTTTATCATGCAATGTTTGGACTTCTTCTTTCCAAAGTTGTCCGGCCTCCATAACATTTGATTTGTCACATGAAGTAACTTTATTTGATCTTTTTTTAGCTAAATCAAAAGCAATTCTTGCAACTCTTACAATTTCACTTGTGGTGTATATATGAGTATTAATTCCTTTTCTTTCTCCATTCTCTATTGGTTTAATTCCTCTTGGCTCACCAAAATAAATTCCTCCTGTAAGCTCTCTTACAATCATAATATCCAAACCTGAAACTATCTCTGGTTTAAGTGTTGATGCATCAACTAACTGCTCAAAACATATGGCAGGTCTTAAATTAGCAAATAATTTTAATTCTTTTCTTAATTTTAATAGTGCTCTTTCTGGTTTTTTTGAAAACTCTAAATTATCCCATTTAGGTCCTCCAACTGCACCAAGCATAACGACTTCACTTTCTAAAGCTTTATAAAAAACCTCGTCTGTAATAGGCGCTCCATGCTTATCATAAGAACAACCACCGGCTAGGTCTTGATCAATGTCAAAATCTAAAGATTTATTTGTATTAAACCAATGAATAATTTTTTTTACTTCTTCAATAACCTCTGGCCCAATTCCATCTCCTGGTAAAAGCAATATTTTTCTTTTTTTAACTTTAATCATTAAATATCCATGGTTTTTTATCTTTTAAATATTTTTCAAAAGAAGTAATTTTTTTTGATTTTTCTAATGAAAGTGCAATATCATCAAGACCTTCCAACAAACACTTTTTCTTGAAAGGGTCAATGTTAAACTTTAACTCATTGTTTCCATAAATAATTTTTTCTCCTTCTAAGTCTATAGAAATTTCTTCTTTTCTTTTTGAATATTCTAAAAGTTCTTTTATTTTTTTCTCTTCTAAAATAATTGGCAAAATTCCGTTTTTAAAGCAATTGCTATAAAAAATATCTGCATAGCTTGAACTAATGACACAAGTAATTCCAAAATCTAGTAAAGCCCATGGGGCATGCTCTCTTGAAGATCCACATCCAAAATTTTTTCCAGCAATTAATATTTTTGAATTTCTATAAGGTTCTGTATTAAGAATAAAATCTTCAATTTCTTTACCATTATCATCATATCTCATTTCAAAGAATAGATTTTTTCCTAAACCTGTTCTTTTAATTGTTTTTAAAAATTGTTTAGGAATAATCATATCTGTATCAATATTAACAATTAGTAAATATGCAGGAATACTTTTAAGAGAATTAAATTTTTGCATTTTAGTTCTGATATTTTCTTACATCATCAAGGTTACCAGCTATTGCTGCTGCAGCTGCCATACCAGGACTTACTAGATGGGTTCTTCCGCCTCTACCTTGTCTTCCTTCAAAATTTCTATTTGATGTAGACGCACATCTTTCTTGTGGTTTTAATTTATCTGCATTCATCGCTAAACACATAGAACAACCCGGTTCTCTCCATTCAAAACCTGAATTAATAAATATTTTATCTAAACCTTCTTGTTCAGCTTGTTCCTTGACCAATCCTGATCCTGGTACAACCATTGCACGAACATGTGGTGCTTTCTTTTTATCCTTTAGTATTTGTGCTGCCTCTCTAAGGTCTTCTATTCTTCCATTCGTACAGCTACCTATAAAAACTGTATCTATTTTAATATTTTTTACGGCAACATTTGGCTCTAATCCCATATATTTTAAAGATCTTTCTATAGAATTTTTTCTATCAATATCAGTTTCATTTTCAGGATTTGGAACTTTACCTTCAATTGAAACTACATCTTGAGGAGATGTTCCCCAAGTGACCATTGGAACAATATCTTCAGCTGTTAAACTTATTTCTTTGTCAAATTCAGCATCAGAATCTGTTTTTAACGTACTCCAATAATTAACTGCTTTATTCCAATTATCATTTTTTGGAGACATTGGTCTATCTTTTAAGTAATTAAAAATTTTTTCATCTGGTGCAATAAGTCCTGCTCTCGCTCCACCCTCAATAGTCATATTACAAATTGTCATTCTTTGTTCAACTGATAAATCTATAATTAAACTTCCTGCATACTCAATTACATATCCCGTTCCACCTGCGGTTCCTATTTGGCCAATTATCTGTAAAACAACATCTTTTGAAGTCACCCCAACTGCTAACTTACCATTTACATTTATTCTAAAATTTTTTGCTTTTTTTTGAACTAATGTTTGTGTTGCTAAAACGTGTTCAACTTCTGAAGTGCCAATTCCAAATGCTAAAGATCCAAAAGCACCGTGTGTCGCTGTATGACTATCACCACACACTATTACAGTACCTGGTTGAGTAAAACCTTGCTCTGGTCCAACTATATGAACAATTCCTTGTCTTTTATCCTTTACACCAAATAACTGAATACCAAACTCTTTACAATTTTTATCAAGTGTTTCGATTTGAATTCTTGAGTCTTCATCATCAATACCTTTTGATCTATCTGTTGTTGGAACATTATGATCTACTACAGCTAAAGTTAATTTTGGTTGTCTTACTTTTCTACTTGAGTTTCTAAGGCCTTCAAATGCTTGAGGGCTAGTAACCTCATGTATTAAATGTCTATCAACAAATAATAATGCCGTTCCATCGTCTTGTTTGTGAACTAAGTGTTCATTCCAAATTTTATCGTAAAGTGTAAATGGCATTGAAAAAAAAATTATTTTTTTTCTTCAGAACTTTCTTTTTTTTGTTCTGCTTGAACTTCTGGTTTTTTTTTAGTTTCTGTTGTTTTAACTTCCACTTTTGGGGCTTCTTCGGCTGAGGCTACATTATCTTTTGCAACCACTTCTGGTTTTATATTAACTTCTATACCAATTTTTTTTCTAATTTTTTCTGCAATTCTAGCTGATTTACCCGTTCTATCTCTTAAATAATATAGCTTGGCTCTTCTTACTTTCCCCGATCTAATCACTGTGATCGTATCAATAAGCGTACCATATAACGGAAAAGTTCTTTCTACACCTTCACCAAATGAGATTTTTCTAACAGTAAATGATGAATTAATATCTCTATTTTTTTTTGCAATACAAACACCTTCAAAATATTGAACTCTATCTTTTTTACCTTCGGTAATTCTAACACCAACTTTAACTACATCTCCTGGGAAAAATTCAGGTATTTTTTTATCAGCTAATATCTGTTTTACGTTATGTTGGTTTATTTCCTCAATTGTTTTCATTTTTATTAAATTAGTTTTTCTTATATTTTTGCCATAAGTCTGGTCTTCGGTCGCGTGTTATAGCCTCTGATTGAGATAAACGCCAGTCTTTAATTTTACTATGATCGCCTGATAATAACACTTCTGGAACACTTTTTTCCTCCCAAACTTGAGGTTTTGTATATTGAGGATACTCCAATAATCCATTCTCAAAGCTTTCATCATTTTTAGACTGATCATTTCCTAAAACTCCAGGCAACAATCTTAAAATGCTATCCAAAACAACAAGCGCCGCTGTTTCACCACCAGATAAAATAAAGTCTCCTATGCTAATCTCTTCTATGTTTCGTGTTGATAATATTCTTTCATCAATTCCCTCAAAGTGACCACATATTAAACTTATTGATTTTTCTTGAGAAAGCTCTCTAGCAAATTTTTGATCAAATTTTTTTCCTTTAGGAGATAAATAAAAAATTCTTTCACCTTCTTTTTTATTTTGATCAATTGATTTTGCTAAAATATCTGCTTTTATCAACATCCCAGATCCACCCCCAAATGTTGTGTCGTCAACTGTTTTATGTTTATTTTCTGCGGCATCTCTAATATTTAATACTTTCAAATCCCATATTTTATTTAACAATGCTTTTCCGTATAGCCCTTTAGATAAAGGGCCAGGAAATATTTCTGGATAAAGTGTAAATACCTGTGCTTGCCACATGTGCAAAATTACTTAGCCTCCTCTTTAGGAGCTTCTGTTGCTGGAGCTGCTTCTGCTTTAGGAGCTTCTGTTGCTGGAGCTGCTTCTGCTTTAGGAGCTTCTGCTTTAGGAGCTTCATCACCTTCTTTTTTTCTTTCTTTTTTAGGAATAGCTTTATTTGGATTATTACCATTTTTAGGCATTGGTATTAATTCATTTTCCCCTAAAATTCTTGCAACTCTAGTCGTTGGTTGAGCACCTTGTCCTAACCAATACTTAATTCTTTCAGCTTCCAATCCTATTCTTTCTTTTTTATCTTTTGGCAATAAAGGATTAAAAAAACCTACTTTTTCAATAAATCTTCCATCTCTTGCAAAACGGCTATCTGCAACCACTACTTTGTATACTGGCCTCTTTTTTGTTCCACCTCTTGATAATCTTAATTTTAACATTTGTTCTCCTTTTTATTTAAGTTGATTTAAAAGCTCTGGAGGTATTCCTTTGTCAGACATACCCTTCAGGTTTCCTTTAGACATCTTCTTCATCATTTCAGACATCATTTTAAATTGCTTAAGCAATTTATTAATAGTGGCTGGATCTGTTCCAGAGCCATTAGCAATTCTTTTTTTCCTAGAACCATCAATGATTTTAGGGTTCCCTCTTTCTTTTTTTGTCATAGATAAAATTATTGCTTCATTTTGAGTAATAATACGTTCATCAATTCCCGAAGCATCCATCTGTGATTTTATTTTAGATACACCTGGCATAAATGACATTATTCCTTCTATACCTCCCATTTTTTTCATTTGTCTAAGCTGGGTTAAATAATCTTCCATAGAAAATTGTCCTTTTTTTAAATTTTCTTCTGCTTTTTTTATGTTCTCTTCACCGAGATCCTCTACAGCTTTTTCAACAAGAGAAACAATGTCTCCCATGCCCAATATTCTGTTAGCTATCCTGTCTGGGTGAAAAACTTCTAAATTTTCTATCTTTTCTCCTACCCCTAAAAATTTAATTGGAACCTGAGAAACATACTTCATACTAAGAGCGGCACCACCTCTGGCATCACCATCGGCTCTTGTTAAAATAATACCTGTTAGATTTACAGTATTCTTAAATTCTTTTGCAACTTCAGCAGCAACTTGTCCTGTTAAAGAGTCTGCCACTAAAAATACCTCTGTTGGATTAATTATATTTTCTATCTGTTTAATTTCACTCATCATCTGAAGATCTATCTGTGTTCTGCCTGCTGTATCAAATAATATAATTTCTGCACCATTGAGGTTTGCAGCGCTAACTGCTCTTCTACAAATATCTGCTGGTAACTGTCCTTCAATAATAGGAAGTGTTAAAATATCATTTTGCTCTCCTAAAGATTTTAACTGTTCTTGAGCGGCAGGCCTATACACATCAAGACTCGCCATCATTATTTTCTTCTTTTTATTTTTTTCTAAATATTTTGCTAATTTTGCTGTAGTTGTAGTTTTACCTGAACCTTGAAGACCAACCAACATCATTGGCACAGGTGGAACTGCATTTAAATTAATATCAGTATTGCTTTCACCTAAAAGACTAACTAATTCATCGTAGACAATTTTAACAACCATGTCCCCTGGAGAAGTTGATCTAATTATCTCTTGGCCCATAACCTTTGGTTTAACTTTTTCTATAAAATCTTTAGTTACATCCAGAGACACATCGGCTTCTAAGAGAGCTTGTCTAATACCTCTCAAGCCTTCATCTACTTGATTTTCATCAAGTGAAGCTGCTTTTTTTAAAGAAGAAAAAATTTCTTCGAATTTATTTGTTAAGTTTTCAAACATATTTATTACACACAGCAGTATCGCACTAGTGGGCGAAGCCTCGCTGACTAGTGTCGATCTCTTTGTTTCCAAAGACACCGCAAATTTAACGTTTTTGCGGAAACGGCAACAAACTATAATAGAGGTTCAAAAAGTCAATAAATAAGTTAAATATCTATATATGGATATTAAAGCATTTAAAATGGACGGTTTGGGTAATGACTTTGTTATTATTGATCAGAGAAATAACAACATCAATTTGACCAAAAATCAGATAATTAAAATATGTGATCGAAGCTACATAGGTTGTGATCAGCTCATTTTAATTAAAAAAAATAGAAATATAGATGCTGGTTTAGAGTTTTATAATTCAGATGGAAGTGTTTCAGGAGCTTGTGGCAATGGTACTAGATGTGTAGCTTATTTTTTATACAAAGAAAATAATAAAAAAGAAATAGTTCTTTGGACATCCTCTGGAATATTAAAATCAATTATTTTAGAAAATAATTTAGTTGAAACAGAAATTGGCATTCCAAAAACTAATTGGGATGAAATTCCTTTAAGTAAAAATTTAAATACTAAAAATCTTGATATTAGAATTGCAAATAAAAATAATAATGAACATATTCAGCATGAAATAGTTATGTTGGGTGGAACTGCCGTAAATGTTGGTAACCCACATATTATTTTTTTTGTTGATAATATTGAAAATTTTGACTTAAAAATAATTGGACCTGAAATTGAAAATCATAAATTTTTTCCCGAGAAGTGTAATGTAACTCTTGCAAAAATTATTAATGAAAACTTAATTAAAGTTAAAGTTTGGGAAAGAGGTGCAGGCCTAACAAAGGCATGTGGAACAGCTGCTTGTGCAACTGCAGTTGCAGCGAATTTAAATGGATTTATAAAAAATAAAACAGATATAGAGTTTGAGTTAGGCAAACTATCTATTTTTATTGATAAAAAAAATAGTATTCATATGAAAGGTCCTGTTTCAGACATTCAAGATATTGAAATTAAATTATAATGGGAATTTTTGATAAATTTAAATTTGGATTTAAAAAAAGTGCATCTGCTTTTACTTCAGGCTTAAAGGATATAATTATAAAAAAAGAAATAGATGACAAAACATTAGATCAAATTGAAGAATATTTAATACAGTCTGATGTTGGTATATTAGCTGCTTCAGAAATAAAAAATATTATTGCTCAAGAAAAAATTGATCCAAAAAAAAATATTATGAATGAGATAAATATAATATTAAAAAATTATATATTTTCTTTAATGAAACCGTTAGAAAAAGAAATTTTCTTTGATAGAAAAGATAACCTAAATGCTGTTCTGATTTCAGGTGTTAATGGAGTTGGAAAAACAACAACTATCGGAAAAATAGGCAAAATTTTGAAATCTAATGGAAGTAAGGTTATGTTTGCAGCTTGTGATACCTTTAGAGCTGCAGCCATAGAACAATTAGAAAGTTGGGCGAAAAAAATAAATGTTGAGATTATAAAATCTGCTCAAGGTTCAGACCCTGCATCTGTAGCATATAAGGCTATTGAAGAGGCATTAAAAAATGACTTTAACCATGTGTTAATTGATACCGCAGGTAGGCTTCAGAATAAAAAGAATTTAATGGAAGAATATAAAAAAATTGCGAATGTAACAAAAAAAATTGATCCAAATGCACCTCATGATGTAATTTTAGTTCTTGATGCAACATCAGGGCAAAATGTAATCAATCAAGTTGAAGAATTTAATAAAATTATTCCTATTACAGGATTAATAATGACAAAACTAGATGGAACTGCAAAAGGTGGCATTTTATTGGCACTTGCTAAGAAATATAAACTTCCAATAATTGCTCTTGGGTTAGGAGAAAAAGAAGATGACTTACAAATTTTTGATGCAGAAAAATTTGCTGAAGCTTTTATACAAACTAATTAATTAAATTATTAGATATTAGGGGCTTATAGTAATTGCATTTATAATTTTCGTTGAAGTCTAAATAACCACAACTTTTAGCTATCGTAGAAATTATAAAATCAAACTTTCCATCGGATGGATATAAAGCTAATTTTTTGTTTGCAATATCAAATTTAAAATTTTTATTAAAACTTTTTACAGCACTAATCATAACCAATGTATTATTATCTTTTAAAAGATAATAAGCAAAATCCTCAGGGAAAACAGGAAAATTATATTCATTTAAAAAAAACTTTGCATGTGATGGAAACCATTCATAGGATATTAAAGAAGAAGCTTTTTTTAACTTATTATCATAAATATATAAATCTTGGGGATAGTCAGTTATATAATTATAATTTTCACCTCTAGCCAAAATAGATTTCTCTCTTGTTTTAAAAAAAAGTGTAAAATCTTTATTATGAGAGTCCATTTTTCCAATAAAAAACATCTCATCTATTCTATCAGCTTCTACTGAGCTAAAAATTATAGATGTACTAAAAATTATAAATAATATTTTTTTAAACATTAAAAAACTTTAGATAAAAAAAATGTAATTTATTTGTTTAAATTGTGACCTAATTTAAGCTATCAAAAAAATTCTTAAGTGTAATTAAAAGGTTTTCATCATATTCCATCATATGATCGTCATGTTTTGTAAAATAAGAATACTTAGGTTCATTTGCGATATCATACAATTTTTTTCCCATCCAAAATGGAACAATTTTATCAATTTCACCGTGCATAATTAATAACGAACTTTTTATATTTTTAATTTTTTTATCATTCTCATATTTATCCCTAAGTAAAAATCTTATTGGAAAAATAGGATATTTATTTTTTGCTGCATCTATCATGGAAGTAAAAGGAGATTCTAAAATTACACCTGCAAAGTTATTATTTTGTGCTATTTCAGTTGCTACTCCAGTTCCTAAAGACTCGCCATAAATAACAATATCTTTCTTCATAACTCCCTCATTTTCTAGCCATTTGACTGCACTTCTTGCGTCATTATAAAGGCCCTTTTCAGTGGGATTTCCTTTGTTTCCACTAAAACCTCTCCATGAAACGATAAGAAAATTTATATTCATATTTTCGAAATGATTTATCTTATGAGTTCTGTTCTCTAGTGACCCTGCATTACCATGTAAAAAAAGAATTGTTTTGTATCTATTGGAATCTTTTTTGTGATACCAGCCCAATAACTCAATATTGTCTTTAGTTTTTATTTTAACTTTATCTACTGAGACCGTTAATTTATCTCCATAATAATTATTTTCTGTTGGATAATATAATAAGTTTCTTTGAAAAAAAAACAATATTGTTAAAATAAAAAAATAAATAATCAAAATAATTAAAAGTAATTTTAAAAAAAGCACTTTATATTTTTGAAACATTTTTCATTTTTTTTTTAACTAAATAAACACCAGAAAATACTAATATTGTTCCAATATAATGGTAATTTTCTAAATGTTCATCAAATAATAAAATTCCATATACGGCTCCATAAACTGTAAATATATAAAGAGTAAAACCAGTTATTGATGCTCCTAATTTTTTTTGTAGCATAGTATACAGAGTAAAAGCAATTATACCTGGTGAAATAGCAGCAAATGAAACCCACGAAAAAAAATATGAGTCAAAAATTGTTTTAACAAAATATATTTCCTCTATTAAATAAAAAGGTAATAAACTAATAAAACCAAAAAAAGCTATTAAAGTAAACCTTTGAAATATTTCTAAATTTGTTTTCCAATAAAATAAATAAATAGAGTATAGAGCCCATCCTATAGCAGCTGCTAACATCCAAAGATCACCAATTGTAAATTTTAAATTGATTAATAGTGTAAAATTACCTTTAATAATAATTATTAATACACCAGCCAAACAAGAACAAAGGCCAATGACTTTTAAAAAATTTATTTTTTCCTTAAAAAACATACTCGAGATCAAAATTATAAAAATTGGAGAAGATGTATAAATAATTCCCATATTTGTTATTGTGGTAGTTTGACCGGCTAAGAAGGGAAAAGCCCCACATACACCGCAGCCCATTACTCCAATAAAAAATAATTGTTTATACTCTTGTTTAATAAAACAAAAATTTTTTTTTAAAGAAGCAAAGGTAAAAGGTAAAAGTATTAAAAAAACCAATACCCACCTCCAAAATGCTAATGAAATTGGAGGTACATGCTCAACACCTCCTCTGGCAACAACCAAGTTACTAGCCATAAAAATAGGTTGAATAAATAGTAACAAAAAAGGTAAATAATTATTTCTTTGCTTGTTCACACCGGCTAGATTTTATTTTTTGTCAAAAAAGGCTTCGTAGAGCATCATCCAAATTGCTAAAGCCATTAAAATATACACTGGCAAAACATCAAAAAAACCTATCATCATTGATCTTGTTAAAGTCGTGGCTAAGCCTATTAAAAAAGCTATTGCTAAACTACATCCTAATATCGTTGCTATTCTATTCATTATAATTTTTACAATTTTTTTCTAACCAATTAGCTATACCTAAAAATCTTAAGTCATCTAACTTGTCACCAATTAGTTGTACACCTAATGGTAAATTATTTGCTCCAGTAAGTAAAGGTAGTGAAATTGATGGAAGCCCCATATAAGTCCAAACAGTACAAAATTCTGGACTACCCGTACTCTTTAATCCCTTAGGAGCTACACCAGTTGAAGAAGGTGTTAATACTCCATGATAATCTTCAAAAACTTCTTGATAAGAATTATAGCTTCTTTTCATAAATTCAATCGCTTCAGCATATTCTTTTGCAGAATACTTTAAGCCTCTTTCAATTGCACTTATCATTTCTTTTGAAAGTTTTTTCTTAGATTTTTTATAATAAGGTTCAAAATTATTAGCCATATCCGTTTCATGAATTATTTTATGATATTTTGGAATTTCATCAAAATATGAAGGTGTATCAAATACTTCAATATTTTTTTTAAAAGTTTTTATAAAAAATTCAAAAGATTTTTGTGATTCTTTGTCAATATTTTTCCAGTTCTTGGTTTTATAAAAAATAAATTTTGGATCAAAAATCGGGCCTTTCTTGCAAACATCGAGCATATCTTCCGCTGAATAATGAATTGTTGAGCTGTCATATAAATCTTTTTTAATTAATGCTTTGGCTAATAAAGCTACATCTTCTACATTTTTTCCAAATACACCAACATGATCAAGTTTATCTGATTGTTTTAAAACTCCACTTCGTGAAATTAATCCGTATGATGGTTTGTATCCAACTACACCACAGTATGATGCTGGTCTTATAACAGATCCATTTGTTTGTGATCCAATTGATAAAGGAGTCATATGAGCGGCGACTGCTGCTGCAGATCCACTTGAAGATCCTCCTGGTGTTCTTGCATAGTCGTGAGGATTGGTAGTTTTTCCTGGATGAAAATAAGCTAATTCAGTTGTTTCGGTTTTACCCATAACTATAGCTCCCGCTACCTTAAGTAGATTAACAACTTCAGCATCTTGTGATGATGGCATTTTTTTTCTTATAGGTGTTCCACACTCTGTGGGCATATCTAAAGTTCCTATTATATCTTTAACTGCAACAGGTAAACCGTGTAATGGTCCAAGCGGCTTTCCTGATTTTCTATATTCATCTGCTTCAGTAGCTTTTTCTAACAATTCTTTTTTGCTAAAATGCACCCAGGCTTTAACGTCTTTTTCAAACTTATCAATTCTTTGGATGTATTGTGTACAAACTTCAACTGATGAAATTTGACCTTCTCTTAACTGAGCTGCTAATTCGTTAGCTGTAAGTATAAATATATCTGTCATTTTAAATTACTTAATTTGCAAATAGTGTTTCTGGCAACCATAAAGCAATTCCAGGAAACATATACATAAGAAACATTGCAAAAATTACGATAGCTAGGAATGGCATAATTCCAGCGAATATCTCCATCAATTCAACATTATTTTTTTGAACACCTTTTAAATAATAGGCGGACATGGCCATGGGGGGGGTTAAAAAAGATGTTTGTAGATTTAAAGCAATTAACATTGCAAAAAAGTACGGATTAACATTGAAAGTTTCAAGCAATGGTAAAAATATTGGGACAAATATAATTAAAATTTCAGTCCATTCTAGAGGCCATCCTAAAAGAAAAATTATAATTTGTGTAATTATTAGAAATTGCCAAGTTGTGATCTCTATTGATTTAAAAAAGTGTTCAAAAACTTCGTGGCCTCCTAAATATGAAAATACTGATGAAAAAGTCCAAGAACCAATAAATAACCACATAATCATTGCTGTAGTTTTGGCTGTTAGAAAAACAGATTCTTTAAAACTTTGCCATTTAAGAGTTTTATAAAACCAGGATAAAAGTATTGCTCCAAAGGCTCCTGCTGCTGCTGCTTCTGCTGGTGTTGCTATGCCTGCTAAAATTGTTCCAAGCACTAACATAATTAATCCGAAAAGCGGCACGAATGAAACTAGTACTTCTTTTAAAATTTCTGCCCTTGGTGGAATATCTTCTGCTTTTGGTTTTGGTGCAATTGATGGATCTATCCAGGCTCTAATTACTGCATAGGCTATATACAGCCCTGCAAGCAATAACCCTGGAAAAATTGCAGCCGCAAATAATCTTAAAGGTGATAGCTGAGCAATTACTGAATAAACAATTAACATAATACTTGGCGGTATTAAAATACCCAAACATCCACCAGCACAAATTACTCCTGATGCAAATTTTTTGTCATACCCCGCTTTAACCATTGCAGGCCAAGCTAGTAAGCCCATTAAAGTTACAACGGCACCAATAATTCCAGTTGCTGTAGAAAATAAAGTACAAGTTATTAGTGCGGCTACTGCCATTGAGGCTGGCAATCTGTGAGCAGCAAGTCTTATTGCAAAAAAAAGTTTTGATACAATTCCAGCTCTTTCAACCAAGTATCCCATAAATAAAAATAATGGGACAGCTGTGAGCACATTATTATCCATAACAGTATAAGTGTTTTTTACAAATAATGAAAATATTCTATTGTCAAATATATGATCCATTAAAACAGGATCATAGTAAGCGTAATAACCAAAACCAATTCCCATTGCCATTAAAGTAAATGCGATTGGGAACCCTAATAGTACTGCAAATAAAAATATTCCCATCATGAAGATAGCTACTTCTGGATTTGTTAAACTAAATAACATCTTTTTGATCCTCGTCTTGAGCGGTTCTCATTAAAATTTGTTCTGTTTCTTCTGCAACAACCATTCTTGCTGGCCAATGTCCAGTTTGAATACAAATAATTGATCTAAAGACTTCAGCAACTCCTTGTATGGTCAATAATATTCCTGCTGCTGGTATAAGAGTTTTAGCCATATAAATATTAATTTGTGCTGGGCTACTCCAACTTGTTTCTTTTATCTTCCAGGCTAATGCAGCATATTCATACCCATAAAATGCGAGAGCTATAACGCCTGGAAAAAAGAAAATAAAATATAGTATTAAGTCTATCCAACCCTGTGTTCTTGGTTTAAATAATCTATAGATTACATCTCCTCTAACATGAGATTCTGTTGCTAAACAATAGGCTCCCGACATCATTAATATTGCACCATACATCTGCATACTAAAGTCAAAATTCCAAAGTGTTGGAGCATTAAATACATAAGCCATTACTACTTCATAACAAGTTCCACCCATTAAAATTACAATACACCACGAAAAAGCTTTACCCATTGAGGTACTTAGTGTGTCCGCAAATTTAATGTAAGTTCTCATCATAATCTTATTGGATATCTTAAATTTTTAATAAAAAAAAGGGGGCTTTTACACCCCCTCTTTGAAATAATTTAAAAGTTAATTAGATTTTAACTTTTCCGATTGGACCAAACTCATTTTCATAAGCTAGTTTGTAATTCGGCTGATTCATCAGCAAATACTTCATTACTTTTTTAGCATATGCTTTTTGAGAATCGATGATTTTTTTGAAGAACGGATCCTTCGCAGAGAAATCACCAACTATTTTATCCCAACCTTTTAATTGTGCGGCTAAGATCTCGTCAGATGTTTGGTAAACATTAACTTTATGTTCATTCATCAACATAGCTAAACTGTCAGAATATCTAACTAGTGCTTTGAAGTAGTTATCTGTATTCGCAGCATAAGCAGCGTTTTTTAAGATAGCTTGATGAGCAGGTGACATGCTATTGTATCTTTTCTTGTTCACCGGAATCTCAAACATTTCTTGTGATTGGTGAAAACTACCTAAGTGGTAGTGTTTAGATACATCTTGCATACCAAACTGTGAGTCTGATGTAGGGTTGTTAAACTCAGCAGCATCAATCAAGCCAGTTTTCATTGCTGGTTGAATTTCACCACCTGGTAATTGTCTTACGACCATTCCCATTGCAGTTAAAACGTTAGTCGCTAAACCAACTGTTCTATACTTCATTCCTTTAACATCAGAAACTTTAGTTACGTTCTTTTTAAACCAACCAAAAGGTTGAGCTGGCATAGGCATATGGAAGAATCCAACATAGTCAAATCCAACTTTAGCTACTGCTTCATTATACAAGGCTCTTCCTCCACCATACTCCATCCATCCCATAACTTCTTGAGATGACATACCGTATGAAGGACCAGTTCCAAAAAGTGAAGCTGCCGCGTTTTTACCATACCAGTATGCAGTCACCCAGTGACCCATATCAACGTTTCCATCACTTACTGCTGCTCCAATTTCTGAAGTCTTAACGATTGCACCAACTGGCTGAAGATCAATTTTTAGTGTTCCTCCAGACATTGCGTCAACCATATTTGCATAGTCCTGTGCCATTTCAAAAAAGATGTTAGCACCTGAAGGCCAAGCTGCTTGCATCTTTAAAGTTAATGGAGCACCAAAAGCTACATTTGGCATTGCTACAGCTGTTGCTGCTACTGCACCTGTCGCTGCTGCTGCTTTGAAGAACTTACGTCTTGAAGGTGTTTTGGTTGCCTTCAATGATTTTCTTTCTTTAATCATTTGTTTCTCCTCTATTAGTTAATTAACTATCAATATTTAAGCATAGAACTAAATTAGAGTCTTTAGATAAAGTGACTAATAACGTTAAAAAATACAATCATGAGTAGAATAATTAATATATTGTTAATTCTTCTTATTAAATTTACAATCTTTTTTACCGCAATTTATTTCTGTTTATATTTATCACGCATGCTCTACTAAATAATAATTAACGTTAAAGCCCCAAAATTACGAAGTTAGCGTAAAAGCTAACCTCGTAATTCAGAATTATAAAAAAACAAATAATTATATATATTTTTTTTGAAACTTTGAAAGAGCAGAAATTAAATCTATATGCCAATTTATAAATTCAATAACAAGATCTTCAGAGGGTCTAATATTTCTAACTTTTCCATCTTTTACATTGTAGGCTCGTGGAGATAGTGTTAAAAAAAAATTTCTACTTAATCCCTCATCAACAATTTGAGCAACTGTTTTGTAGGAATATTCTGGCAATTTATTAGCTATTTTTTCTTTATAAATTTCTTTTTCTAATTGATTTGCTTCAAATATTAATAAAAAAACTTTCATCCTTTTTTCTGTCGAAAGACACCATTTCATTGCATACTCTCCTTCTTTATATTTAAAGAGAGGTACTATTTCTTTAAACATTTCTGAATATCTCGAACAAAAATTTTCTTTTGATGTCTTAAATGGTAATTTGTTTAATTTTAATTTTGAAGTTATTCTTTTTTCTCTTTTTAAATCTTCATCACTCAATTTAAAAGTTTTTATAATTTTAAGACTCATGTTTCCAGTTAAATTGAAATAATTTATTATTAAACTTCATAATTTAATTATACATTATATTTTACACTTAAAATAAGCAGAAAACCAGTCGTTAAAAACCTATCTTTTAATAGAGTTATTAATTTACTTTATTTATACAATTCCCAGTTTTGAAAAACTCGTCAATATTATCTATTGCTAGGTTAGCCATCGCTGTTCTCGTATGTTTGGTGGCACTTCCCAGGTGAGGTAAAATAAAAGTACTTTTTATTTTTTGATAACCTGGATTTAAATTGGGCTCACCTTTGTAAACATCTAGCCCTGCTGCATAAATTTTTCTTCTATTCAAAGCGTCAATTAAAGCTTCATCATCAACAATATCTCCTCTAGCAACATTTGTAATGACTGCACCAGTTGGAAAATATTCTAATGTTTCTTTATTAATTAAATTTACCGTCTCTTTTGTTGCAGGACAACAAATAGACAATACATCTGATACTGAAAAAAGACTTTTTAAGCTATCATGATAAATGGCACCCTGTTCTTTTTCTTCACTTAATTTTGAACGATTGTGATAATGAATAATCATTCCAAGAGCTTTTGCAATTATTGCAATTTTTTGTCCTATTCTTCCCATTCCTAAAATTCCAAGTCTAGATCCTGTTAATTGCTTTCCTATTAGGTAATCGGCAGACCATTTCCAATTACTTTCTTTTGCACTTTTAATTCCTTCTGACGCTCTTCTACATGCACCCAAGATCAATAAAATTCCAATTTCGGCAGTAGCATCTGTTAAAACATCTGGTGTATTCGTAACAATAATTTCTCTTTTTTTAGCAGCTTCTAAATCAATATTACCAAAACCTACGGCAAAATTTGAGATAACCTTAACGCTGTCAGGTAATTTATTAATTGTAGCTTCGTCCATCTTGTCTGTTAGTGATGTTAAAACTGCATCATGTCCTTGACTTAACTCAATTAATTTTAATTGGGAATATAATTCATCATTACTATTTAAATTTGCATCAAAAACTTTAGAAGCCTTTTCTTCACATTCTTTCAGTAATTTTCTGGTAACAAGTATTTTTTTCATATTTTATACTATTTTTTTTTATAGTAAGATTGTTATACTATTAAAAAATAAATGGAAAACAACATATTACAAACAGAACTTTCTAATCTTCTAAAAGACAGGTTTTCAGTATCTAAGTCTACTAGAGCAAATTATGCTAGAGGTGAGGATGCATACGAAGCAGTGTTATCACAAGCTGTTGTTTTTCCAGAAACTAATATGGAAGTTTCAAAGATTTTGCAATTGTGTAACAAACATAAAATTCCAGTTGTTCCTTTTGGTACCGGAACATCTCTAGAGGGTAATGCGGTTGGAAATGAAAACGGAGTCACGATATCGCTAGAAAAAATGAACAAAGTTTTAAGTGTTAATGTGTCAGATTTTGATTGTAGAGTTCAAGCAAATGTTACTAGAAAACAATTAAATGAGCATTTAAGAGATGATGGAGTTTTTTTTCCTATTGATCCTGGTGCTGATGCTGCTTTAGGTGGAATGGCTTCAACTTCAGCCTCAGGAACAATGGCTGTAAAATATGGAACAATGAGAACAGTTGTTACAGGTTTAACGGTTGTCTTACCAAATGGTGAAGTCGTTAGAACTGGAACACGTACAAAAAAAACATCTGCAGGATATAATTTAACAAATCTATTCATTGGTTCAGAGGGTACCTTAGGTGTTATTACAGAGGTACACTTAAGATTATCACCAATACCTGAAAGTATCATGAGTGCAGTCTGTCATTTCCCCAATCTAGAGACTGCAGTTTTAACATCGCAAGAAGTTATTCAATATGGTGTTCCTATTGCAAGAATAGAGATGTTGAATAGAGACCAAATGGAAATTTGTATTGAATATTCAAAATTAAAAAATATGGAAACAAAGCCAACACTTTTTTTTGAATTTCATGGTAGTGAAGAGTCTAATAAAGAGGCAATCAAAATTGTTGAAGAATTATCAAAAAATAATAGTGGTAGTGACTTTAAGTGGGCTGAATCATTAGAAGAAAGAAATAAATTATGGCAAGCAAGGCATGATGTTTACTATGCTGTAAAAGCACAGGGTAAAAATGTTAAAATTTATTCAACAGATGTTTGTGTGCCTGTTTCTAATTTAGTTGAATGTATTAATTTTGCTGAAACTGAAATTAAAAAATTTGGCCTTAAAGCTCC
The DNA here is from genome assembly GCA_905612435.1 of uncultured Candidatus Pelagibacter sp. Lineage (GTDB taxonomy): Bacteria > Pseudomonadota > Alphaproteobacteria > Pelagibacterales > Pelagibacteraceae > Pelagibacter. Next base: position 41,699 of record CAJQRZ010000003.1, on the reverse strand, counting down.
AATGGTGGGTCATGTTGGCGATGGTAATTTTCATGCGATCATTATGTATGATCCAGCTGTAGAGGGGTCATATCAAAAAATTAGAGATTTTAGTGACAAACTTATAGATAAAACTCTAGAACTTGAAGGAACAATCACAGGAGAGCATGGAATTGGATTACAAAAAAAAGCTTACCTATTAAAAGAACATCCGGACAATTTACCTTTAATGAAATCCATTAAAAGAAGTCTTGATCCTAACAATATTATGAATCCTGGCAAAATTTTCGATCTTAATTAGATTTAGCTATTAATTAGTCTAACATCTTTTTAATATTCTCTAATGCTTGAGAAATATTATCTTGAGATGCTGCAAAACTAAATCTTACATAGTCATTACAAGTCTGTCCAAAGGCAGTTCCTGGTACTATTGCAACTCCAGCTTCATGCATAGCTTTTTTACAAAATTCTGCGCCATTCATTCCTGTTCCTATTACTTTGGGAAATGCATAGAAAGCTCCCCCTGGTAAACTGCATTCAACTCCTGGAAGTTCATTTAAGCCCCTATGGATTAAAGCTCTTCTTACATCAAATTCTTTCATCATTTCATGAATTGAGTCATCTGGACCATCTAAAGCTGCAATTCCCGCAAATTGTGCAGCAGCGTTTACACAGGACACACTATTAATTAAAAGTTTGTTTACGTGAGGCACTAGTTCTTTCGGCCAAAAGCTCCACCCTAGTCTCCATCCAGTCATAGAATAAGCTTTGCTCCATCCCTCTAATACAATTAGTCTTTCTCTTAACTCTGGATAATTAAAAAATGTAGGCATTTCTTTGTTATCAAAAATTTGTCTACTATAAATTTCATCACTTAAGATTGTAACGTGTGGATGTTTTTTAAGTCCCTCAGCTAATACATCAATATCTGTTTTTTCTACAAAACTTCCTGTTGGATTATTTGGATTAATCAATATTAACAATCTAGTTTTATCTGTAATTAAAGATAAAATTTTTTCTGGATTAAATTTTAAATCTTTATCTTCAGTTAAATCATATGAAACTGAAGTTGAGCCAGTATAATTAATCATTGATTCATAGATTGGAAAAGCAGGAGTTGGATGAATTATTTCTGCACCTGGCTCACCGAAGCATTGAATAGCATAACTCATTGTTGGTTTCCCACCAGGCATAATTAGAATTCTCTCAAAATCTATATCAACATTGTAAAGTTTTTTTATTTTTCTGGTTACTGCTTGTCTACACTCTGGAATACCATTAGACATTACATATCCATGATGTCCATCGTCTAAAGCTTTCTTTGCAGCTTCTACTACATGTTTAGGCGTTTTAAAATCTGGTTGACCCAAACCTAAATGGATCATTAGTTTTCCTTGTGCTTCTAATTTTTTAGCTTCAGCCAATACACTAAATGCTGACTCTGTTCCTAATCTTTCTAAACTTTTTGCTAATTTCATTTTATATCCTAAGATTATTTTTTGATTAATAAATTAATTTTTTGTATATATATTTTTTAATAATAAAAAGTATAAGTTTACATTTACTTTCTATAAATTAATTTTGAACTATTTAGTTCTTTTAAATTTTTACAGCCCATAAGAACCATATTTCTATTAATTTCATCATGCATGTTTTGTAATACATGTTCAACACCTTGTTGACCTCCAGCGCTCAAGGCAAAAAGAAACATTTTACCAAAACTACACGCGGTAGCTCCTGCAGCTAAAGCCTTTAAAACGTGAGTTCCTCTTCTTATTCCTCCATCTAAAATAATTTCCAACTTATCTCCAACTGCATCTGAAATTGCTTTGACTTGGTCAAAAGGAGATCTTGAGCCATCTAATTGTCTGCCTCCATGATTTGAAATCATTATGGCGGTACATCCAATATCTATTGCTCTTTTAGCGTCCTCAACTGACATCACACCTTTTAATGCAAAAGGACCGTCCCATTTTTTTACACAATATTCGGCATCTTTCCAGTTCATTGCTGGATCAAATTGTTCGTTAATATATTCAATTACTGATTTTGCAATATTTGTTCCTTTATTAGTTTTTTTAGAAATATTAGCTAATTCAAATTTTTTATGAGTAAAATAATTAAATACCCATTTAGGACGCATAGCAAAGCTCAATAGACTTTGAAGTGTAAGCTGGGGAGGGGTAGTAAAGCCTGTTCTATGATCTCGTTCTCTATTACCTGCAACTAGTGTATCAACCGTTAAGCACATTCCATCAAAACCTGCTACTTTACATCTATCAATTAAATCATTCGTAATAGATTGATCTTTATGAACGTAAAGTTGAAATAATTTTGGACCACTTGAAATATTAGATATTTCTTCAATGGTATTATTTGCCATTGATGACATACTATAAAATGTTTTAAATTTTTCTGCTGCTCTTGCTGACGCTTTGTCTCCCTCATGATGATAAAGTCTTTGCATAGCAGATGGAGATAAAAAAATAGGCATATCAATTTTTTTTCCAAATATAGTTGTCGATAAATCTGGTTTTCCTGCACTAGCAAGAATATTTGGGATCAAATCACAATCATTAAATGAATCTGTATTTCTTCTTAAAGTTACTTCATCATCCGATCCACCATCTATATAATGAAATATTGGTGATGGTAATTTTTTTTTTGCTAATTTTCTAAAATCATCAAAATTATGACAATCTTTTAGATTCATTATTTATATATATTAAAAATTCTTAAGAAAATTAATTTCGTAACTATTAGCTCCAGGATTTTTATTACCTAAACTTGCATTTGATATATGATTATAGGACATTCCAAAACTTGTATCATTTGAAATATTATAAGATAGTTGTACTTCTGTTTTAAACTCTAAAGTATGTCCAAGATCTTTCCCGTCGCCTTGTTCATATAGCCCTGGAGCAAAACTTGGTGTAAAGTTAATTTCACCTAAATCAAAGTTCCATTCAACGCCTGAATAAACATATATAGCTGAATTTTCAGTTATAAATCCACCAGTAATTGGAGATAAATTTCCTAAAAATGTATCTCTTTGTAAATTTTCATTTTGATGTTGTATTCCAAATAATCCTGCTTTTTGCTTTTCATCACTAAAATCAAATACACCTACATAAAAATTTAATTGACTTGGGTTTTTAGAAATTTTTGTTTCACTTTTTGCTTCAATAAAAAATAAACAAAATACCAACACAAAATATTTGACGTAATTTAATTTTATTGTTTGCATAAATTTTTTTATAATTATTTATATATTATAGTAATTATTTTAGAATTATTAACTTTTTTGATACTATTACACCACCAATAACAAATAACAAGATTGGCAATCCCCATAAAATAAAGGTTTTTTTGTTAAATTCAGGGTCATAGCTTATCCATTGTCCATATTGATCTTTTAAATAATCGTAAATTTCACTTTCTGAAAGTCCTTCATTAATCTTTTGATCTATTACTAATTTCATACTTATTGCAAAATCTGATTGGGAATCATATACGGATTGGCCCTGACATATTAAACATCTAATATTTTTTAAAATTTTATTTTTTAATATTTCATTATTAGGTTCAATTGCATATAAAATTTTAAAGTTAAGTATAACTAATAAAATTAAAAAAAATTTTTTTGTCTTCATTTAATTATTAAATTTATTTCTTTAACTAATTTTTTGTTTAAAGGTCCTATAATTTTTTTTAAAATTTTTCTTTCTTTATTAATTAAAAATGTTTCAGGAACTCCATAAGCACCCAGTTTTATTGATATTGTTCCATTTAAATCAACTATATTAACTGAATAGGGGTTGCCAAATTTATTAATGAATTTTTTAGCACTATCAGGGTTATCTTTATAATTTAATCCAATTAATTTAATGGATGAATTTTTATTAAACTCCATTAGATAAGGATGTTCTGTTCTACAGGGAAGACACCAAGAAGCCCAAATATTTAAAATATAAAATTCGCTATCTACAAATATTTGATCAGATGAAATTTTTATAGTTGAAAAAAGATCTTGTGAATCAAAATTTATTAAAGGTTTTCCCGAAATTGACTCAGGGACATATACATTAGAATTATTTAAGCTCTTAAATAATATGATAAAACAAAAAATTAAAAAAAAAATTGCTATAGATAATAAAATTTTATTTTTCATGATTTTTTTTAAATAAACTATGAATTCCACCTAGCACTATAATTAACGTCGATATCCATACCCAAATCATAAAAGGTTTAACTTGATATCTTATATTAAAATATTCATTACCCTTAACCAAGTTCATAACTAAAAATTTATCAGAATATAAAGTTGTTTTTATGTTTGCTTCACTTGTAATTGTGTACGGTTGATTATAAATTCTTAACTCTGGTTTTAATATAGTTAATCTTTTTTCATTATCTTCAATTCTAAAATAACCTACTATTGATTTATAATTTTTATATTTCTTATTTTCTATTGATTCAAAAGAAATAATTCCTTTTTTAAAGGAAATTTTTTCTCCTACCTTTAAGTTGGTGGTTAGCTCACTAGAAAAAAGACTATTAAGTAAAATGCTTAAGATTAACAAACTAAAACCAAAGTGTGATATTTTTTGAGAAAGGTTTGAAAATTCCTTAGAAAAAAAATCTTTTAAGGTTATAAAAAATAAATAAAAAGCAGCAGATATTAAAAAGCTGTTAATCAAATTTTTAAAACTCATATTCTTTATTATTAAAAATGAAATAAAAGAAGAAAATATAAATAATAAAAAAAATTGAATTTTAATTTTTTTAAATCTTGTTTTGATCCAGTGAAGTTTTGGTCCAATTGACATAAATATCAAAAAAAAGATTAAAAATGGCATAATCAATTTATTATAAAAAGGGGGGCCTACTGATATTTTTTCATTACTTATTACTTCTAAAAAAATTGGGTATACTGTTCCTATTAACACAACTGATAAAAAATACATAACAAACCAATTATTAATTAAAATTGAAGTTTCTTTACTTAAAAAATAAATTTTTGAAATCTCATTTTTTTTCTCTTTATGAAAAAGAAAAAAAACTACTAAAGAAATTAATATTAGAATAGATAAAAATATTAAAATAAAAATCCCTCTTGATGGATCATTAGCAAAAGTATGTACCGAATTAAGTATTCCTGATCTTACTAAGAATGTTCCACACATACTAAAAGTAAATGTAGCAATGGATAAAATAACAGTCCAAGAAGTCAAAGATGACTTTTTTTCTAACACCAAAATACTATGTAGTAGTGCTGTTAAGCATAACCAGGGCATTAAAGATACGTTCTCTACAGGATCCCAGAACCAAAATCCTCCCCATCCTAATTCATAATAAGCCCAGATAGAACCAAGCATAATTCCTAATGTTAAAAAAATCCAAGATATCAAAATCCAAATTTTAATATGCTTAGCCCATTTTTTAGAAATATAATTTTGTACAATACCAGCAAGAGAGGCTGAAAATATAATCGATGAACCAACATAGCCTAGATATAAAATTGGAGGATGAATTGCTAAAGCTGGATCTTGTAAAATAGGATTAAGACCAAGACCTTCTTTAGGGGTTGGAAACAAATAGCCAAATGGATTTGATGTAGATAAAATAAATAAAAAAAAACCTACTATTATTATTTGCTGAAACAATATCGTTAAAATTCGATACTTTTTTGGCTGATCATTTGATTTAATTATAAATAAAAAAATAAAAAAAGTTAATACTAATAACCATAATAACAAACTACCTTCATGATTTCCCCAAGTACCAGCAATTTTATAAAATAATGGTTTTGAAGAATGAGAGTTATTAAAAACTGTTTCATTACTAAAGTCAGAGATAACAAATGATATAATTAAGGCAAAAAAACTTAAGAAAACTAAAAAAAATTGTAAAAAAGAAAATGAAAAAATTTTGATATCAATAATTTTATTATTATAAAAATTTTTTATACAAATTGGCGTTATTAAGAATGACATCAATAATCCTAAAATTAATGAATAATATCCTATTTGACTGGCTAACAATTTATTTATCTCCTATTGCTTCTTTAACTTCTGGTGGCATATAATTTTCATCATGTTTTGCTAAAATTTTAGTTGCTGAAAAATAGTTTTTGTCTTTTAAAAAACCTTCAGCTACCACTCCCTTTCCTTCTTCAAATAGATTTGGAACTGCTCCATAATAAATAACATTAATTTCGCTTTTAAAATCTGTAATAATAAAATTAATCTTATCAGAATCCATAATTATTGAGTTTTCTTTAACCATTCCTCCTACTCTAATTTTTTTTTTACTTATTTCATTTATTTTTTGAATTTCTGAAGGTGATTGAAAATAAACAACATTTTCTTTTAATGATTGTAAAATTAAGAAAACAGATAAAATTACTGAAACTAATATTAAAGATAAAAACAAAAACCTTAATTTAACTTTTTTACCATACATGGTTTATAAGTTAAATTTTAGATGTATTTGATAATATTTCTTTATTAATATTTTGCGATCTTGCAACTCTTGCTTTTTCTTTAGTAAGAGAGCCAAACTTAGACACAAATCTGATTTGTTCTTTTGTAAGTTGTAACTTAATTACAAAATATAAAAATGTAAAACTTAGCAAAGTGAAAAAAAATGCAGACCAAACATAAGATCCATATCCATCCATTGAAATTAATTCATTTATCATAATCTATCTAATCCTTTATTTTTAATCTTTATCAGTTCTGTATTATATTTCATTAAAAAAATAAGCAGTGCAAAAAGAGCAAATGCCGCAGTCATTATCCCTAAAGGGATCAACATTGATGTATGGATTGAAGTATTAGATAAGACATTGACTGATGCAGTCTGATGCAAAGTGTTCCACCAATCGACGGAAAATTTGATTATAGGAATATTGATTGCTCCCACGATTGCAATAATAGAAGTAATTTTAATTACCTGTTCTTTATCCTCATAAACTCTCCATGCCAATATATACATTCCATAAAATAAAGCTAAAATTAACATAGATGTTATTCTTGCATCCCACGCCCACCAAGTACCCCAGGTTGGTTTACCCCAAATAGATCCCGTAACCAATGCAACAATATTGAAAGCAAAACCTGAAGGTGCTAAACTTTTTGATATTATTGAAAAATTCCTATTTTTAAAAATAAAACTTCCAAAAGATAAAAAAGCTATTATTGAAAATATTCCTAAAGATATCCAAGCTGAAGGAACGTGAACATACATTATTCTAACTGAATGGCTTTGTTTATAATCCTCTGGTGATAAGTACAAAGCTTCTGTTAAACCAATTGATAATACAATTATGAATATAAATAGAATATATTTAGGGGCTTTTGAAGTAATTGAAAAAATTTTGTTAATACTAAAATATTTATACATAAAAAATAACAAGTATTATCTTAATAAATTATTCCGATCAAGGAAGAGAGGGAGATAACAATATAAGGGATAAATTTTAAATCCTTGATCAGAATATAGAATATATTTAATAAATTTATATGTCTAAGTTTTGAGCTAAATGTGTTTGAAAAATGACTTTTTAATTTGAAAGCTTAAAATAACCTAAACCTTTTCTACCTGAAAAAATTTCTTTAATAAGAGGATGTTTTATAGGTTCTTCTGAATCATCTACTAATAAGTTTTGTTCTGATACATAAGCTTCATAAGTGATTTCATCATTTTCAGCTAAAAGGTGATAAAAAGGCTGATTTTTTCTAGGACGAACATTTTTTGGAATTGATTGGTACCATTCTTCTGAATTATTAAACTCAAAGTCTACATCGTAAATTACACCTCTAAACTCAAAGTGCTTGTGTTTAACAACATTCCCAATAGAAAATTTAGCTTTTTGAATCGCCATTACTTAGAATATGGGGATTAAAAAAAAAAAATCAATAAAAAAATATAAATGTTTTATGTATATGTTAATATCTTTAGGGTGAATAAATCATTTATTAAATTTGTCACAGACTTTGGGCCTTTAGCGATATTTTTTTATTATTATTATAATAGTGATAAAGATTTAACAGTTGCTATTCCTCCTTTTATAATTGCAACTTTGGTGGCATTAGCGATAGTTTGGTTTTTAGAAAAAAGAATTCCTATGGTACCTTTAATAGGTGGGATTTTAATTTCTTTTTTTGGTGGTCTAACAATTTATTTTGATAATCCAGTTTTTCTTTATATAAAACCTACTGTAATAAATATCTTATTTGGTCTTGCTTTATTTTTTGGAAAATATTTTATAAAAGAGCCTGTGCTTAAAAAAATAATGGGAAAATCAATTGCTTTAACAGATATGGGTTGGGATTTATTAAATAAAAGATGGATGTTTTTCTTCTTTAGTTTGGCAATCTTAAATGAATGTGTTTGGAGAACTCAATCAGAAGAGTTTTGGGTAAATTTTAAAGTTTGGGGTATGCTACCAATAACATTTATTTTTACAGCTTTTCAAATATCTTTAATAAATAAACATAAAATTAATGAATAGAAATTTAAAATTAGTAGTTAATAACTCCAATAAACAAATTGAAGAGAAATATTTTTTTGAAAAAAATGAACTTAAAATTATTTTAGATCTATATGCCAAAATGGTCTCGGAAGGATCTTGGAAGGATTATGGTTTAAATATTTCAAGCAGACAAGTTGGTTTTAGTGTTTTTAAAAATGCTGCCGAAAATGCTTTATATAAAATTTGTAAAAATTTTAAACCTAGTAACAAAAATTTAAAATATTTAATTACAGATTCTAATGGTAAAGTTTTAAAAAATTCTTTTGATCTAGAAGTTTTACTTAAAAATACTAATTGGAAAAATCTTAAGAAATAAAAAGACTATCGTCTTTGACCAAATAATCTTAACAGCATTAAAAATAAATTTATAAAGTCTAAGTAAAGGGTTAAGGCTCCCATTACAGCTTTTTTACCCATTAACTCACCTGTATCACTTGCTGCGTACATGTTTTTAATTTTTTGAGTATCATAGGCTGTAAGTCCAACAAAAATTAAAACACCTAAAATTGAAATAACAAAGTCCATCATTGAAGATCTCAAAAACATATTAACTACTGATGCTACAATAATTCCAATTAGACCCATCATTAAGAAAGATCCTAATTTTGTAAGATCTCTTTTAGTTGTGTAACCATACAAGCTCATTGTACCAAAGGTGATTGAAGTAATAAAAAATACTCTAGTAATACTAGCGCCAGTATAGGTTAAGAATATTGAAGATAATGAAATTCCCATTAACGAGGCAAAAACCCAAAAAGTTGTTTGAGCAGTAGATGTTGCCATTTTATTAATTTTAGCACTCATGTAAAAGACAACTCCAAGTGGAGCAAGCATTACAATCCATTTAAAACCTGAAAGAAAAATTGTATTTCCTAAGCTTGTTAGGGCAATAATAGATCCGTTAGCATCTGTTACTACTGATAGTTTAAAAAATATTAAAGATATTAGTCCAGTTAATAATATACCAGAAGCCATGTAGTTATAAACTTTAAGCATGTAGGCTCTTAAGCCTTCATCCATTACTACTGTTGATTGTTGAGCTTCTTTTACTTTATTTAATAAATTTTGTTTATTGAATATCATGACTTATATATAATAGCCTTTTACTATTATTTCAAGATGTCTTACAAACCTTAAAAAAATAATATTTATGAATTATAAAAAACTTGGAAATACAGACATAGATGTAAGCACAATTTGCCTTGGAACAATGACTTGGGGCGAACAAAACACTCAGGATGAGGGTTTTGAGCAGATGGACTATGCTTTAGCTCAAGGTGTAAATTTTTGGGACACAGCTGAGATTTATTCTGTACCCCCTAAACAAGAGACATTTGGAAGTACAGAGACAATCATTGGAAACTGGTTTGAAAAAAACAAAAAAAGAGACAAAGTAATTCTGGCTTCAAAAGTTTGTGGACCTATGAGAGAATATGTGAGGGGTGGTGGCAATCAATTTGGACAAAAAAATATTACAGAGGCATTGGAAGAAAGTTTAAAAAGATTAAAAACTGATTATATAGATTTATATCAATTGCATTGGCCTGAGAGAAAAACAAATTTTTTTGGTCAATTAGGCTATGAACATAATGATGATAGTGAATGGACAAAATTTGAAGATGTTTTGGGAAACTTAAAAAAATTTATAGACCAAGGGAAAATAAGACATATCGGGTTATCAAATGAAACTGCTTGGGGTTTGTCTAAATTTCTAGAAATCTCAAAAAATGAAAGCCTACCAAGAATGCTTTCGATACAAAATCCTTATAATTTATTAAATAGAACCTATGAAATTGGCCTTGCTGAAATTTCTGTGAGAGAGCAAAGTGGATTGCTTGCCTATTCTCCTTTGGCCTGTGGATACCTTTCGGGAAAATATAGAAATAATCAAATGCCAAAAAATTCTAGAATAGAAAGAAATGGAGATTTTTGGACTAGATATCAGAAACCAAATATGAGTATAGCAGTAGATGCTTACTTTGAAATTTCAACAAAACACAATCTTGATATGTCTCAGATGTCACTGAAATTTATTGAAATACAACCCTTTGTAACAAGTGTAATTATTGGTGCTACAAAAATGGAGCAGTTGAAAACTAATATAGAAAGTGTAAATGTAAATCTAACAAATGAAATTATTAACGAAATAAATGAAGTACAGGCTATATATCCTAACCCATGTCCATAATTAAAAAATTTACATTTATAATACTTTTAATTACTTTTTCTAATCAGGTTAATGCTGAAAAAGTTAAAAAAATGGGAAACCACAAAGATTGGGAAACTTATATAATAAATAAAGAACAAGGTAAAATTTGTTTTGCTCAATCTAAACCTGTGTTGCAAGCACCAAAAGCGAATCTTAGGGATGCAAGATTGTTTATTAGCTTTAGACCAGATGAAAAAATAACAAATGAAATAAGTATTACTGCTGGTTATGAATTTAATAAAAAAAATGCTGTAACGGCAATATCTGGAAAAAATAAATATAAGTTTGACTTAACGCAAGATAGATTTGCTTGGATGTCAGACCCAAAAAAAAAATTAGAAAAAAGAATGATAAAAACTATGAAAAAAGGATCTAGAATTATGGTTACAGGTTATAATCAAAAAGGTTCACAAACGATTGATCACTATTCTTTATTAGGGTTTACTAAAGCATACAATGCCACGAAAGCAAACTGCAGCTAAGTAAATGACGTCAAAAAAAAAAATAGTACTCGCTTATTCTGGCGGACTAGATACTTCTATCATTTTAAAATGGCTACAAGAAAATTATAACGCTGAGGTTATTTGTTACACGGCAAATATTGGTCAAGAAATTGATAAAAAAAAAATTATAAAAAATGCTAAAAGATTAGGTGTTAAGAATATTATTATTGAAGATTTAAAAGATATTTTTGTAAAAGATTATATTTTCCCAATGCTTAGAGGTCATGCAATTTACGAGGGCATTTATTTATTAGGAACATCAATTGCAAGACCATTAATTGCCAAAAGACAGATAGCTATTGCTAAAAAATTTAAAGCTCATGCGGTATCACATGGTTCAACTGGTAAAGGAAACGATCAAGTTAGATTTGAATTAGGTTACCATTATTTTGGACCTAAAATAGAAATTATTGCACCATGGAGAATATGGAAATTAAATTCAAGATCGGATTTAATTAGATATGCTAAAAAAAATAAAATACAAATTCCACAAGATAAAAAAGGTGCTCCACCTTTTTCTATCGATGATAATTTATATCATACATCAACCGAAGGTAAGGTTCTAGAAAACCCAAAAAATGCCGCCCCTGAATTTATTTTTCAAAGAACGGTGTCTCCTGAAAAAGCACCTAATAAAACTTCATTTGTGACTATAGGATTTAAAAATGGAGACCCTGTAACTGTAAACGGTAAAAAATTATCTCCTGGAAAATTATTACAAAAACTTAATATTGTTGCTGGAAAAAATGGAATAGGCAGAGTTGATTTAGTTGAAAATAGATTTATTGGAATTAAATCAAGAGGTGTTTACGAAACACCTGGGGGAACTTTACTGATGTCTGCCCACAGAGCAATCGAATCGGTTACTCTGGATAAACAAACTATGCATAAAAAAGATGTTATTATGCCTAAGTATGCAGAACTAATCTACAACGGGTACTGGTATTCAAAAGCAAGATTTAAACTTCAAAAAATTGTAGATTTAAAAAGAAATAAGGTAAATGGTTCAGTTAAGCTTAAACTTTATAAAGGCAATGTAATTATAGTTTCCAGATTAACAAAAAGTAGCGCCTACTCAGTAAAAAAAGTTTCTTTTGAAGAAAATAAAACTTTTAATAAATCAAATATAGAAAAATTTATTAATTATCACAAAAAAAAGCTTCGTTCTTAAATCATGAAGATAAAAGTATTCGCTGACACAATTTGTGGCTGGTGCTTTATTGGTCAAACAAAATTAAACAAAGCACTGAAAAGTTTTCCTAAAAATAAATTTAATATTGAACATATTCCTTTTCAATTAAATCCTGACATGCCTAAAGAAGGCATTGAAAGAAATAAATATTTAGAAATAAAATTTGGTGGAAAAGAGTATTCTCAACCTATGTATGATAGAATGGCTAAGGAAGCTAAAAAAGAAGGACTTAATTTTAATCTAAATAATATCCAAAAAACACCCAACACTGTACTTTCGCATTTACTAATAAATTTAGCGGGGCAAACCAATGTTCAAAATGAAATTAAAGAAAAAATATATCAATCTTACTTTATAGATGGTTTAGATATTGGAGATAAAAAAATTTTAATTAATATAGGCAAAAATTTTAATATTAACGAAAATGTAATTAATAATTTTTTTAATTTAGAAAATATTCAAAAAGTTAATTCATATATTTCAATTGCAAAAGAAAAAGAAATAAATGGAGTACCTTTTTTTGAAATAGGGAAAAATATTATTTCAGGTGCTCAAAGCTCCTCAAATTTAGAAAATATAATTAAAAATAATTTAAGCTAAAAAATTTAATTTTTTCTAGGGTCTTTTATGGCTTTCATTTTGTCTACCATACCTGTTAATTTTGCACTAATATAAACCACATATACAAAACCAAATCCTAGTGCCATTGTTGCTAAAAATGTGAACAATGCTGTTAAAACTTTTGCTTCAAACCAGTTCTCAATATTTGAATTAGAAAAATATAAAATATTCCAGAATAGAAAAAAAAATATTTCATACATTATTATAATTTTAAATACAGGACGCATAATTAGAAACTCTTATATAGGTATTACTAATCAAGTGTATGCTACAAATTAGCTTTAGAAAAACTCACCTACGTTTTATTCCCATAATTAATCATGTGATAAGAAATAATCTAAGCTAAAAAGGTTTTTATTCCATCCAAGATATACTGAACGCTTAATCCAGCTAGAATGATCGCTATTACTCTTGAAATTACACTAATTATTTTTTTATTAATTATTTTTGAAGATTTTGAAGCTATAAAAAAAATTGTAAAAGTTAAAAGCAAAACTAAAACTAAAGACAACATCCCCACAACTTGGTTTGTAAAGTTATTACCTATGTCTGAAACAGAAACAATAACAGAAGTAATCCCAGCTGGTCCTGCTATTAATGGTGTTGCTAAAGGAAATACACTTACTCTTTCTGAGTTATATTCAAGATCATCTTCTTTTCTTTGTTGTCTCTTATCAAACAACATCTCCATAGAAATTAAAAATAAAATAATCCCACCTGCAATTGTAAATGCAGGAAAAGATATGTTTAAATAACTTAACAAAGAACTTCCTAGTAGAGCAAAAAATAACAGTATAACAGCAGCAATTATTATTGCACTCAAAGCTGTTTTAATCTTATCTTTAGTTTCCATGTGTTGAGTAACAATTAAGAATAGTGGTGTTGTCCCTAATGGATCAATAACTATAAAATATAAGAAAAAAGTTTGTATAAATATTTCAGCCATTCTAATACTTAACACAAACAATAATACTAACTAAGTAAATAAAAAATAACAATGTATCTGCTAACTTTTCCAATGGTTACTAAGATTAAAAATTCTATAAATTTAACTCTAAGTAAGCCTGCTGCTAGTGTTAGGGGGTCACCAATAATTGGAATCCAAGTAAATAATAATGACCATTTACCAAATCTATTAAACCAACTTGAAGATTTTTTTATCTGTTTATCTTTAAATGGGAACCATCTCTTTGTTGCAAGATTTCTTGAATAAAAACCTAGAACCCAATTAACAACTGAACCCAAAATATTTCCCAAGCTAGCAAATATCAATAATAATAAATTATTATAATTTGATGATGCTATTAAAGTAGCCAATGTAACTTCTGATGAAAAAGGCAAAATAGTTGCCGCTAAAAATGATATAAAAAATAATGATATATAAATTATCACTAAAAATAAATTTTTTTATTTTTTTTTAAAATTTTAGATTATTCATATATATTTTAAGCCCTATAAAATAATATAGGGCTTAAAACAATTTAATTATTTAAGCCTTGTCTCCATAATCAGTCATGTGTTTTGGAATTCTTTTATTTTTTCCATACATAAAATGATTTTCCATATTTTCTCGGTATTTACTTGCTGGAACATTTAAGCCAACTGACTCCGCTACTTCTCTTATCAACATTGGGTTGGCTCCACAACACACACCAATATAATTAATGCCTAGTGCATATGCATTCTTTGCAAATTTACCAATTTCATATCTATTGCAAAAATGTGGATCTAGTGCAGTTGGAAATGTTCTTCCATGAGGTGATGGACATTCACAATTACTTCTGTCAGGTAGATTAAAGAATGTAGGAAATTCTTGACTTGTTCTATAAGGAATAGGTAAAGCTCCAACATGACATTTAACAGCTTCTCTGATTTCTTTTAAAAAAGGAAACATGGTTGCTGGTCCTCTAAAACAATTCAAACCAACAACATCTGCACCAAGTTGTTCAAGTTCTTTACAGGTATCAATAACGGATTTTCCATCTCTCATTTTGTTTTCACCCATTGGAGATATTGTCAACACTGTTGGTAAACCTGTTTTTTTCATTACCTCTAATGCTTTAAAGGCTTCTTCTGCATAATAAAAAGTTTCACCAACTAACATATCAGCACCTTCTTCAACAGCCCAACCAATCATTTCTGAGAACATTTCTTCAACTTCTTTTTGGGATTGTTTGTCGTCATGTTTCCAAATATTTGAATTAGAAATATTTCCTGCCATTAAATTTGGTTTGCTCCCCTTAGGTATATCTAAGGCAACTTTTTTTGCTATTTTCAGAGCTGAACGATTTAATGGTTCAAGAAGTTCTTCTTTTCCAATAACTCGCATTTTTTCTCTATGTCCATTATAAGTAAAGGCTTCTACAATATCTGATCCTGCATGCTGAAATTCTCTGTGTAGATTTTCTAATACTTCTGGATGATCTAATGAAACCATGGGAACAAATTCCCCCGATGCCATATAACCACGTCTTTCAATTTCAAATAAAAAACCCTCTGCACATATTACAGGTCCTTTATCTAATCTTTCTTTTAATATATTTTTTGTCATTTTTTCTCCAGTCTAGTGGAGAAAAGAAACCAGGAATGTTTAGACAGAGGGTGCAAAACATAAACAGCTTCTTCTCTCCTTTTTAGTGCTTTAGCAAATGCAGGGTGCACAATACGGTTCAAATGCCCGATTTTTAATTGAAACTTTCAAAAAAAAACCACCGACTAAAGCGGTGGTTGAATAATCGCTTTAGCAGGATTTTTAAAGCGCTCTGCAATTTAATTAAACTCAGCGCTAAATTCTTAGACCATATTTTATTTATAATGTCAAAATAAATAAGTTCGAGAACACTTCTTGGAACAGTACTTAACTCTAGCCCAATTAAGCTTCCATTTTTTTCGCCAAACAAAAGTTTTTTTACAAATAGTACAAATTTTTGAAGGTAAGTTCTCTTTTTTCATTATGCTGTATTTGCTTTAATAAATTTATCGGCTTCTGACAAAATCAATTTTTTTCTTTCATCTTTCATTTTATCAAAAACATAAACCATCATTGATAGTCTGGGGTTCTTTAAAAAAAATTGTCTATTTCTATTTATAAATCTCCAGTACAAACCATCCATCGTATTGCACCATTCCCCTTTTTTAAAATCCATCATTTTCATAAAATAACTTGATCCACAGATGTATGGTTTGGTAGCAAAAATACCTCCATCACTAAATAATCCCATTCCATAAACATTGGGAACCATCACCCATTCAGATGAGTCCACAAACATTTCCATGAACCATTTGTAAGCAATAGTTGGTTTAACCTCACAAAGGTTCATTATATTTGACAAAATCATCAGCCTCTCAATATGATGAGACCAGCCATAATTGACTGCATTTTTAATTGCATAATCTAGTGGGGGTAAACCTGTTGTGCCTTCATACCAAGACTTTTTCATTTTTCTATTATGTTTAAAAAAATTTTTTTTTTCCATTTCATCTGAATAACCTTGATAAATTCCACGCATAAACTCTCTCCAACCAATTACCTGACGAATATAGCCTTCCAGCGAGTTCATTCTAATTTTATGTTTTTTATGAAATTCTAAAATCTTTTGAATTACAAATTCAGGAGTAATTAAGCCTAAATTTATGTAAGGACTTAATGCGCTATGAAATAAAATATTATCTTTTTGATTAACAGCATCTTCATAATCACCAAATAAATTTGATTTTTCTTTAATAAAAAAATCTAAAAGCTTAACAACATCATCATATTCAGTTGCAAACCAAAAATTACTTAAACTTCCAGGATGGTCTTTAAATAATTTTTCAATAATAGGTTTTAATTTTTTAGTATGGCTAGTTTCATTTATTTTTGGAAATTTTGGTATAGATATGTCTTTTGGCAACTTATTTCTGTTATCTTCATCAAAACTCCATTTACCTCCAATAGGATTTCCATCTGCTCCCATTAATATTCCAGATTTTTTACGAACCTCCTTGTAAAATGTTGCCATAAAAGGTTTTTTTGATTTTTCTAAATAATTTTTGAACTCATCTCTTGAATTTAAAAACATTGGGGTTTGAAAGACATTCCAATTAATTTTTTCTTTTTTTAAAAATTGTGAAATTTTCTTTTCAAAAAATTTATCCTCAACTTCAAAACTTGAAATTTCTGTTATTTTTTTTTTAACAATTATTTTCATTAATTTTTTGAAATAATCATCTTTAAATTCTTTGTCTTCAATTTTTATATAATCTAGTTTAAATTTATTCTTCTTAAGGTTGTCCGCGTAAGACCTCATGGAAGATAGAAATAGCAGTATCTTTTGCTTATGATGCTTTTCATAAGTGCATAATTCATAGTCTTCTACCATGTAAAAAGAGTGGTCCTTTTTGAAGCGGTCTAGATATTTTAATGGAAATAATTGATTGCCGAGTATAAAAAACAATTTCATAGTTAAATATAACTAATTAAAAATTATATGTCAGAAAAATATCTTATTTTTGGTGCGACAGGTTCTGTAGGTTCTAACTTAGCTGAACAATTAAAAAATTCAGGTAATGATATTCATCTAGTTGCAAGAAATGAAAGTGAAGTTAAAACTATCGCAGAAAAATTGGGTTGTTCTTATACGGTTGCTGATGTTTTAGAGGATGGGTTTATAGAAAAAGTAAAATCAGATATTAATGATATCAAGGGTATCGCTTACTGTGTGGGCTCTATTGATTTGAAACCATTAAGAATGGTTACTGAGGCTGATATGAACAAATGTATGAAACTAAACCTTTATTCAGCCATTGAAGCTATAAAAGGATACCAGGAAAGTTTAAAAAAAAACAAAGGTTCAGTTGTTTTATTTTCAACTGTTGCTGCTCAAAGAGGTTTTACTAATCACACAATTATTGCGTCTGCTAAGGCTGCTGTTGAAGGATTAACTGTTACACTAGCTGCTGAGTTTGCTCCAAATATTAGAGTAAATTGCATAGCACCTAGCTTATCAAAATCTAAAATTGCGGAACCAATGTTAAAAAATCCTGCAATTGCAGAAGGAATTGCTAAAGCTCATCCATTAAAAAGATTGGGTGAAGGGAAAGACTCTGCTGCGCTTGCAAAGTTTTTAATTACTGAAGAAAGTTCTTGGATTACTGGACAGGTAATAGCCGTTGATGGTGGTAGATCAAAACTTTCTTAAGGTGAAAAAATATTTTTTATTAATAATTTTTTTTCTTTTATTTACTTCAAAAAACTATTCTAACAATTACATATTCACTAAAATAATAGAACTAGATGAACCTTGGGGATCATCATTTATTAACAATAATGAAATTATTATTACTGAAAAAAGTGGAAAAATTAAAATCGTTAATGTTGTTTCAAAAAATATTTCAGAGATTAAACATAATCTTAATTTTTTAGAAGTCGGTCAAGGTGGATTATTAGATATTATTCACCAAGATAGTACCTTATGGATTTCTTATTCAGAAAATAGAGGGGATTCGAAAACAAGCACGTCAATTGCAAAAGCACAATTAAATAAACAAGAATTAAATTTTAAAAATATTTTTCAAGCAAACCCTCCTATAGACTCTGGTTATCATTTTGGTTCAAGATTGGCAATTAAGGGTGATTATCTTTACGCATCAGCTGGTGAAAGAGGCCAAGGTATGATTGCTCAAGATCCCACAAAACATCCTGGTAGTATTATTAGAATTCATACTGACGGTAGTATTCCAAAAGATAATCCAAAATTTGAAGGTAAGAAAAACTGGTTACCTGAAATTTATCAAATAGGTGTTCGTAATCCACAAGGTTTAACACTCTCCGATTATGATGGAAAAATATATTTAAGTAATCATGGAGCAAGAGGCGGTGATTGGTTTGGAGAGGCTAAAAAAGGAGAAAATTATGGATGGAAAATTTTAGGCTGGGGTGGAAAAAATTATTCAGGAACCAAGATAGGTCCCAAATGGAAGCCAGGGTTTACTAAAGGAATTCAATATTGGGTACCTTCAATAGCTACTAGTTCTATTACAATTTATAAAGGGAACGAATTTAAAGAATGGAATGGGCACGCGCTAATTACTTCTTTAAAAGATAAATCTTTAAGAAAATTAATATTTAATGATCTATCAAATATTCAAGAAGATATAATTTTTAAGGGCAAAATTGGAAGGATAAGGGATATTCAGGTTCATCCGTTAACAGGTAAAATATATTTTTTAAGTGAAGACGCACTTTGGCTGATGGAAAAAATATTCTAATTAGGCTTTTGTTTTTCCCACATTTCAAAGTATTTGCCTTTTTTTAATAACAAACTTTCATGCGTTCCTTGCTCAATAATTACTCCTTTATCAAGCACAATAATATTGTCTGCATTTGCGGCGGTAGATAAACGATGTGCAATTATTAAAGTTGTTTTGTCCTTCGATACATTTTCTAAATTTTTTTGAATTTCTTTTTCTGTACTACTATCTAGTGCAGAAGTTGCTTCATCAAAGAAAAATATTTTTGGGTTTTTTAAAATAGTTCTTGCAATGGCAACTCTTTGCTTCTCTCCCCCTGATAACTTTAGTCCTCTCTCACCTACAATTGTTTCATAACCATCTGGCAAAGTTGAAATGAAATTATGTATGTCAGCATTTTTAGCGGCTCTAATAACTTCTTCTTTCTTGGCATCTGTGTTTCCGTAAGCGATGTTATAATAAATTGTGTCATTAAATAAGACTGTATCCTGGGGAACTACACCAATCATTTTTCTCAACGATTCTTGAGAAATTTTATTTATATTTATATTATTAATATAAATACCTCCTTCTTTTGGGTCATAAAACTTAAATAATAATCTACTTATTGTTGATTTTCCTGCACCAGTAGGACCAACTATTGCAACTTTTTTCCCATTAGGTACGGTAAAAGAAATATTTTTAATTATAGTTCTTCTTATATCATAATCAAAACTAACCTTATCAAATCTAATCTCAGCAACATTACTTTGGGGCATATCTTTAAGGTCATCCTTTGATACTTGAGATACTTCTAATAAACTAAACATATTTTCCATATCCGTTAATGCTTGTCTAATCTCTCTATATACAGAACCTAAAAAATTTAACGGTTGATATAATTGAAGCATATATGCATTAATGACAACAAACCCTCCAACATCGATGTCTCCATTTTTAATACCATAGGCTGACATTACCAACATAATAGTAATACCAAACATTATAATAAATGTTTGTGCTATGTTTAATAATGAAAGCGAATGCCTACTTTGATTTGCTGCTAATTCATATTCTTCTAAAGATTTATCAAGTCTATTAAATTCATAATTTTCATTGTTAAAATACTTAACTGTTTCAAAATTTAATAAACTATCAATCATTTTTGTACTGATGTCGTTATCAGCCTGATTCATTCTTTTTCTAAATGCATTTCTCCATTCAGTTATTTGAAAGGATAAGTAAGAGTAAAGACCAATTGTTGTAAGTGTTACAACGGCATACCACGGACCATATAAATAAAATAAGATTCCAGAAACTAAAAAAATCTCAAAAAAAGTAGGAACAACATTAAATAAAACGTATCTTAAAAGAAAATCTATTCCCTTGGTTCCTCTGTCTATATATTTTGCAAGTGCACCAGTTTGTCTATTTAAATGAAATTGTAATGAAAGGTTGTGTAAATGTTTAAACATATTTAAAGATATTTGTCTGATAGAATGTTGAGAAACTTTTGAAAATAATGCATCTCTCACTGCAACAAATGTAAAAGAAATTATTCTTGCTGCACCGTAACCAACTATTAAAGCAACAGGAACTAACATAAATAGATTAATACCAGAGCTTAATTTTGTTAGAGAATTTACTGCTCCTCCCAATACTAGGGGTGTACTAACACTTGCTATTTTTGCCAAAACTAAAGCAACAACAGCAAAACTAACTCTTGTTTTTAAATCATTTCTTTTTTTAGGCCATAAATAAGGGAGCAATAATTTAAAGGTCTTAATGTATTTTTTATCCTGCATATTATTTTGTTTCTAGGATCTTTTGAAAAAGTGACTAAAAACACCTGACCATATTAATTTATAGCTTTTATTAGAAAGGAAGTCATAAATTTTACTTTGTTTAACTTTTTTATCATGAATTTCCACACATATTAATTCTGGTTTAAATTTATCAAAAGATAAGCCCTCAAGAACCTTGAGATCTGCGCCCTCGACATCAATATCTAGAAAATCAATCTTGGTATCTCTATATCTATCTCTGTTTAATATTTCGTCTAAAGTGAATGCTTCTACATTTTTTTCTTTTATGTTACCCTGAAAAACAATTTTTGCTTGATCACTCTCTGTAGTACTTAATTGACTGAGCTCTTTTTGATAAAAAAGTTTTATAATTTTATTTTTGTTAGAGACTGCACAATTATAGTTAAGATCGTTGGGTCTCAAATAGTTGAATAGATCAATAGAAAATTGACTTGTATCAACATTTATTCCACTCCAATTTTGTTTGTGAAGCAACTGAGTATTATTTCTATGTATTGGGTGATAGCATCCAACATCAACATAGAAACCATTTTTCTTATCTTTAAAATAATCTAAAACCACAGTATCTTCATGGTCCATTGCATAAGATTCTTTTTTAATAAAAAATTTATGCTTGATATAAATATTATGAAATATGTGAAGTTTTCTTAATATTTTTTTTAACACCTATTTTAGAGATCTTTTAAAACACTCTATAGTATTTTTTAATAAACAGGCAATGGTCATCGGTCCGACACCGCCTGGAACGGGTGTTAATGCTTTTGCAACTTTTGAAACTTCATCAAATGCAACATCACCAACGATACCTTTGTCTGTTTTGTTAATGCCAACATCAATTACGATTGCATCTTTTTTTACCCAATCTGCTTTTACAAGTTCAGGAATACCAACTGCTGCAACAATAATATCTGCTTCTAAACATTCAGCTTTTAAATCTTTAGTTCTTGAATGGGTAATCGTTACTGTACAATTTTCTTTTAAAAGTAATTGTGCCATCGGTTTACCATTTAGATTTGACCTACCAATCATAACTGCTTTTTTTCCACTTAAATTTGGTTCAATTTTTTTTATCATTAAATAGCACCCTAAAGGAGTACATGGAACTGAGCTTTCATAACCTGATGAAAGATTACCAACATTCATTGGGTGAAAACCATCAACATCTTTCCCTGGTAAAATAGTTTCAATAACTTTTTGTTTATCAATATGGTTTGGTAAGGGTAATTGAACCAAAATTCCTGAAATACTTTCATCTTTGTTTAATTCTTCAATTTTATCTAGTACTGCTTTTTCCTCTATAGTCTCTGGATATCTAATTACTTCAGATTTTAACCCCACTTCATTTGCAAACTTCTCTTTGTTTCGAACATAAATTTGACTAGGTGCCATATCACCAATTAAAATAACTGTGAGTCCTGGAACTTTATTATATTTAGCTTTTAGTTCTGAAACTTCTTGTTTTAATTCTTCTCTAAGTTCTGCGGCTATTTTTTTTCCATCTATTAAAATCATAAGGGTTTTTTTAAAAAATTATTGGTGCAATGTACAGCTTCATACACATTTCTATAAACCAAATCAATAAAAGTAATATTACAGCTGAAATATCTAACGATCCTAGATTAGGTAAAAAACTTCTTATTTTATTAAGTATTGGATCAGTTAGTCGGTAAGTCATTTGTAAAATAGAATAAACAAATCTGTTTTGGGTGTTTAAAACATTAAAAGCAACAAGCCAACTAATCATAACATTGGCTATTACCACATAAGAATAAAGTTTTAATATTTGAAGAGTTAAATAAAATATAGCTATCATTTTTTTTCGATATAAATTGACTGACTTGGAAATGCAAATGATGCTTTATTTTTTTCTACTATCTGTTTAATTTCAATTGCAAGTCTTTCTTTAACAGAAAGCCATTCATTCCAACTATCACTTTTTGTAAAACAACGAACATACATATCTATTGAGCTATCAGAAAATTTATCAATTCTAACCGCCACACCAATGCTAGTATTATAGTCCTCACTTTTATTAATATAATTTTCGATTTCATTTCTTACAATTTTTAATTGATCAACAGTTGTGTCGTATTGAAGAGTAATAATCCAACTAATCAACCAGTTTGACGTTTCGCTAACATTCACAACTGCATTTTCAGCAAATTGAAAATTTGGGATTATTGCCAAAGATTTATCAAACTTTCTAATAGTTGTTGATCTAAAACCAATTTTCTCAACGATGCCTTCTATTACTCCATCAACTGAAATCCAGTCATCAATTTTAAATCTTTTTTCAACTAAAACTAAAATACCAGAAATTAAATTTTTAAATAAATCTTGAGCGCCCAAAGCAACTGCAACACCAAACAAACCAAGTCCTGCAATAATTGGTCCTATTTTTATTCCCCAAAGCTCAAGAACGGCCGCTAAACCTAAAATAAAAATTAAAATTTTTAAAGATTTAATAATCCAACCAATTAATTCTCGAGTTAACATTTTATCTAAACCGCTTAAAATATATGAAATTGGTTCAACAATTTGATGAATTACCCAAAAAATTAAAATCGTTATTAAAGTTCTATTAATTGTATCAATTGTATCTCTGCCATCATCTCCAAATGACATATAATAACTTGCAATAAAAAACCCTAAAACAATCGGCAGAAATCTTGCTGGACCTTCCATCGCATGTACAAAAGCATCGTCTAATTTATTCGTAGTTTTTTTTGCGACAGCTTTTAGTTTTTTTATGATTACTTTACTAATAATCCCTCTAAAAATTAAAAAAATAAAAAAAATACCTATACCAATTAGTATTTGAAAAATATCAACTCCATAAATTCCTTTATCCCAAACAGAAACAAATAGATCACCAAAATTGTTAAATAATTCCATAGCTAAATTTTATACAGTAAAAATTCTTCTTCTCCAGGATTAAAAAGAAAAATTTTTTTCCACTTAATTTCATTTAAAATAGCAGAAGTTTTTTCACCGATACACATTAAATTAGTGTCCATCCATAAGGATTCTAATTGATAATTCTTAATTATATTTAAAAAGCTAATAGCGCTATTTTGTGAATAAATATAAACAATTTCTGGCATCTTGAATTTAAGCTTATCAATGAAACTTTGTTCAAATTTTTCAATTGGATTAGCTCTATAATTAATAATTCGTTTTATATTATAACCTTCAGAAATTAATTGTTGATCTAAATTGCTAGAAACAATTTCTCCACTTACATAAACCAATTGTCCGTCTGAAGAATTAAAATTTTGTAAAATTAATTCTTTTAAATTATCTACATTGCCTTCTGCTGCAAAAACATCTTGAAAACCAACACTTCTTGCTTTTTTTTCTGTAGCACTTCCTACACAAAAACAATTTATTTTTTTATCTATACTTTTGATGTCTAAAAATTTAATCGCATTAGAGCTGGTAAAAATAATTCCTTTAAATGTATTGTAATCTAAGGACTCATGTTTTAAACCTTCGGTAGCTATTAAAGGTAAATGGGAAACTTTATGACCAAGGGACTGAAATTTTAAAATCATTTCATAACAATCTTCTATAGGTCTAGTTAATAAAATATGCATACTATTTTTTATAAGAATTATTTGATTGTTTTTTAAGTATTTCGCCCACTTCTTTTCCAAGTTCTGAGGCTAATTTTAAATCTTTTGACAATTTAAGATAAAATCTTTGCTTACCATCTAGTGAAAAAAGTTCTGCCACAAGTTCTATCTTGTTTTCACTAATTTTTGCAAATGCACCCACAGCTGTTTCACAATTTCCCTCTAAGACTTTTAAAACATTCCTTTCAGCTTTAATGCAATTGTGTGTTGGTTTGTGATTAACTTTATTTAATACCTCTATTAATTGTTGATCATTTTTTCTGCACTGTAAAGCAATAACACCTTGTCCAGCACTAGGAATTATTTTTGATGTTGAAAAAATTTGAGAAATTTTGGTCTCTAAGCCTAATGATTTAATGCCTGCATAAGATAAAATTATTGCATCATATAAATTATCATTTAATTTTTTAATTCTTGTATCAACATTTCCTCTTATTAATTTATAATTAAGATCTTCTCTTATGTTTTTTAATTGAAACTCTCTTCGAAAAGATGAAGTTCCAACAACAGCATTGGGTTTAAGATCATTAATATTCTTATTACCATTACTAATTAAAACTTCTCTTGGATTATTTCTCTCTAAAAAACAATTAGTTAACAGCTCTTCTGTTTCATCTGTTGGCATATCTTTTAATGCATGAACTGCTAAATCTATATTCTTACTTAACAGCTCTTGTTCAATAGTTTTACAAAACAATCCTTTACCCCCGTGATCAGACACTCTTACATTTGTTATGGTGTCACCTGTTGTTGTAATACTTTTTATCTCAATACTTTGTATTTCTTCGTTTTTTAACAACTCCACTTTTGCTTTTTCAGCATAAATTAGTGCTAATTTGCTTCCTCGAGATCCAATAATAATTTTTTTTTTCATTTAGTTGCTTTATAACTGATAGTTTATAATGAGATTGTATTATTTATAAAAACTATTTCTATGAGCAAAAAACCTATAATTTTGGGAATTGAATCAAGTTGTGATGAAACAGCTGCATCAATAATTACTGAAAATGAACAAGGCACTCCAACAATTTTATCTAGTATCGTTTCAAGCCAAGTTGATGTTCATAAGGAGTTTGGTGGAGTTGTTCCAGAACTTGCTGCAAGATCTCATATAGAAAAAATTGATTTAATTACCAAAAAAGCAATTGATAAAAGTGGCATCATGCTAGATGATGTAGATGCAATTGCAGCTACCGCAGGTCCCGGTCTTATCGTTTGTTTATCAGTTGGTTTGAGTTTTGGAAAAGCAATGGCATCCTCTCTAAATAAACCATTTATTGCAGTAAATCATTTAGAAGGTCACGCACTAAGCCCAAAATTAAATTCTAAATTAAATTATCCTTATCTCTTACTTCTAATTTCAGGAGGGCATACTCAATTTTTAAGTGTTAAAGGATTAGGAGAGTATAAAAGATTAGGAACAACAATTGACGATGCCCTTGGTGAAGCATTTGACAAAACTGCAAAAATGCTTGGTATAGAATTTCCTGGTGGTCCACAAATAGAAGAGTACGCCAAAAAAGGTGATCCCGATAAATATAAATTACCAAAACCAATCTTTCATAAAGGTGGGTGCAATTTATCTTTTGCTGGACTTAAAACTGCAGTACTTAGAATTGTAAAAAAAATAAAAACAGATCAAGAAAAATATGATCTTGCAGCCTCTTTTCAAAAAACTGTTGAAGAAATACTTTATAAAAAAAGCAAAATTGCATTTAAAGAATTTAAAAATATTAATGGAGATAAAGCTAATATCTTTGTAGTTGCTGGTGGTGTTGCTGCAAATAAAAAAATTAGAAAAGTTTTAACAAAGCTTTGTAATGAAGAAAACTTCAATGCTATTTTTCCACCTATAAATTTATGTGGAGATAATGCAGCAATGATTGCTATGGTTGGTTTAGAAAAATATAAACTTAAACAATTTAGTGAATTAGATCACCCCGCTAAACCTAGATGGCCCTTGGATGAAGAAGCGGCCTTTTTAAAAGGCGCTGGAGTAAGATTATAATGAAAAACACTTTTATTGCATTTAGAACAAGTAAGTTTTAACCGTGTGTATATTAATAAATTACATTATTGGTCTTAAACTTAAAAAGTTTTTTAAATTTTTATAGACGCATTGGATAGTTTCTATATAAAATAATTACGATGAAAATTAGAAAAAAAGTATATATCGGTCTTGCTGCTGATATCATTCATGAAGGTCATATTAGTATTTTAAAAAAAGCGAGTACATTTGGTGATGTAATAGTTGGTTTATTGACTGACGAAGCAATTGCTTCATATAAAAATATTCCTTATTTAGACTATAAAAGAAGAAAAATTATTATTCAAAACATTAAATATGTTAAAAGTGTTATTAAACAAGAAACTTTGGACTACGTTAGTAATTTAAATCTTATCAAACCAGATTTTGTAATTCATGGTGATGACTGGAAAAAGGGACCTCAAAAAAAAACTAGAGAAAGAGTAATTAAAATTTTAAGAAAATGGTCTGGCAAACTAATTGAGCCAAAATATACAAAAAATATTTCATCCACACTAATTAAAAAAAAAATCTTAGAAGTTGGTACATTGCCAGAAAACCGGGTATCACGATTAAAAAGATTACTATTTTCAAAGAAAATTATCAGATTACTTGAGTCTCATAATTCGTTAACAGGATTAATTATTGAAAATTTAAAAATAAATAAAAAAAATATAGATATTGAGTATGATGGAATGTGGTCATCAAGCCTTACAGACTCAGCAACAAAAGGTAAGCCTGACAACTCATCCTTGGACTTTTCATCTCGTATTTCTTCAGTAAATGACATTATGGATGTAACAACTAAACCATTAGTTTTTGATGCAGATAATGGTGGTCAAATAGAACATTTATCATTTTTAGTAAAATCTTTAGAAAGATCTGGTGTCTCAGCAATGATTATGGAAGACAAAATAGGTTTAAAAAAAAACTCTTTATTTAAAAACCAAAGTGGTGCCTCTCAAGACAAGCCTAGTTTATTTGCAAAAAAAATAAAGAAGGTTTGTTCGTCTAGACAATCAAGTGATTTTTTAGTTATTGCAAGAGTAGAAAGTTTTATATTGGGAAAAGGCTTAAATGACGCTCTTAAAAGAGCCGAAATTTATTCTAAAGCAGGAGCAGATGCAATTTTAATTCATAGCAAAGAAAATACACCTAAAGAAATTTTCTCATTTTCTAAAATTTTTAAAAAAAGTAAAAATTTTATTCCATTAGTTGCAGTACCATCCACATATTCCAAAGTTTTTGAAAAAGATCTTATTAAAAATGGATTTAAAATTGTAATTTATGCAAACCAACTATTAAGAGCTGCGTATCCAGCAATGGAATTGGTTGCAAAGAAGATTTTAGAAAATGGAAGATCTTTTGAAATCGAAAATAAAATTATTCCAATTAAAAAAATTATTAATTTAATTCCAGAAGGTTAAATATACCTTTTGATGCCAATTTATTTACCTGGAATAATGAAGATCTAAATTAAAATTGTGAAAAAATAGTATAGTCTTAATTTATTTATTATTATCTGATAAAAAAATTAAACTTCCTCCATCAGTATATAACACAATTTTACCGTCAGGAGATTCTGTTAAGTCTCTTATTCTTTCATTAATTCTAATTGTTTCAACGTTAATTACATTATTGTTATCTGATAAATTAACTCTAAATAACGATTCTCCTATTAAGGATGATATAATTAAATTATCTTTCATTTTAGAAAATTCATCTCCTTTATATTCCAGACCCTGTGATGCACCAATTGAAGGAGTCCAAGAATACAATGGATCAATAAATAACTTATTATCTACACAGCCATAGTTTTGTAAATCATCTGGCCATAGCTTCGAGTCATTCTTCAGGTCATAAGAATACAATGTCCCGATTGACTTGCACGGCCAACCATAATTTGAATTTTTAGTAATCAAATTTATTTCATCACCACCTCTGGGGCCATGTTCTGTTGAAATTAGTAAATCATTTTTTTGCCTAACAAAAAGACCTTGTGGATTTCTATGGCCAATAGAGTAAATCTCACTATTATTTTCATCAAATATTCTTATAATTTTTCCGAATGAGCTATTTGGATTCTGAGGAAAAGGATTATAAACACCAGATTCGATATTTTGGGCTAAAAAACCAATTGATATAAAATAACTATTTTTATAAAATATTACTCTACCCCCCCCATTGTTAATCAATGGGTTAAAATCTTCTTCACACATTTTTTCAGACTTCCACAAAGTTCTGTCATTATCTATTTCTAATTTTTTTTCTAAAAAGCTGAAATCATAAATTTTTAACTTCATGATTTTACAGTTATTATTATTTTCACCCACTAAAAGTGCGATCTCTTTTTTTTCAGGGAAAATATTTACATCCCTTATGCTTAAAAATTTATTAGAAAAAATATCAGGCCCTTTTACAAAATTTTTGGTTGCAAGATTTAATATCCAGTTATTTCCATTATCTAATGTAATAAGTAAATTATCTTTATTAAGAATATTTACACTTCCACCACTACCTGTTGCTTCCTGATCAGGTATCGATAAAAATTCTGTATTTATTTCATATAAGTGTGTCTCTATTGTTAAAGACTCGGGATTTGTGAATTTATAAGCATAATATTTCACGACTGACGGTAATTTAAAAGATAATCCTGAAGCAAATGGCCAAGATCTAGTTTCTCTTGCTTTTTTTAAAAACAGAACAGAAAAAAATGACAATAATATTGCTAAAATAATGATTATCAAAATAATTATTATCCATTTTTTTTTCATAATATAAACTTAATAACATTTTGTTATTTTGTATATTTAAAAAAATTACTGGTCGTATTTCAAATTTATATGGGATAGAATTTTCTTTTCTTGAAAAAGATAAAGATATTAAATAAATTGGACCAGAGGATTGGAAGAATGTAAGCTAATTTCTTTTATTAACCAGTAAACACAACGAGACTTGGATATGTATGTCACTTGACATGTCACGTGTTTGCTAAAAATGGTGTATTATGAAAGTGCTATGTTCAAAAAGATAAGTAAACACTGGAGAAACAAATAGATGCAGTACTGGTTAATGAAACCAAAGCTTGTAGTACATCGATAAGGCTCCACTGACTCCCACCAACCTTTATCTTATTTTCCCAGTACAAATCTTGATTAAAGCTTATTAATAAGTGTAAATGAGGGGTACGTAGTGGGGTACCGATTTAACGATGCACACTAAATAAACAAGCTTAAAAACTATTGGCTTTTTTTGTAGTAAATAAAATGAGTTTCTTAAGTATTTTACTCAAAAATAATATTGATTTAAGTATTAGTCCTATTGGTATAAATAATACCCATAGATATAAGATAGTAATTTTTTTGATAAAATTTTTCATATTTTTAAATCGAGAACCTATATTAAAAAACCCTAAAAAAAAGATACTCTCTGTTCAATATAGGTGTAAATGTAGCGAATAATTGTCGCGATATTTTTTCTCGTTAACAGATAATGTTAGATATTAAAAAAAATGCGGGGTACTTTGTGGGGTACGTGTTTTGTAAAAATAGCGTAAAATAAAAGTGCTAAAATAAATTATGGAGACCTGTAAGAAAAACAATTAGATGAACTACTGGTTAATGAAATCTGAGCCTGATGTTTGGTCTATTGATCAACAAAAAAAAGTAGGGGCAAAAGGTGCTCCTTGGGATGGAGTAAGAAACTACCAAGCGGCAAAAAATTTAAGAATTATGGAAAAAGGAGATCTTTGTTTTTTTTATCATTCAAATATCGGGAAAGAAATTGTTGGTATAGTTGAGGTGATTAAAGAAGCTTTTTTAGATAAAACAGACAAGGATGGTAGATTTGTGGCTGTTCAAGTTAAGTTTAAAGAAAAACTTATAAAACCTGTAACGCTCAAAGATATCAGAAAAGATAAGGCTTTAAGCCATTTATCACTTATTAAACAAAGCAGATTATCAGTTATGCCTATTGACTCTAAAAGCTGGAAAATTTTAAATAAGATGAGTAGTATTTAAAGAAAATAATTTAATGCCTAAAAAAAAAATTTTTCTAAAGAAAACTAAAAAAAAAGAAAATATTAAAATAAAATCTACTCAAAAAGAACTGGTTTTAAAAATAAAACCTGAATGGATTAAAAATGCTTTAGTAAATAAAGCCAACTATAAAAAAAAGTATTCCGATTCTATTAAAAATAATAATGAGTTTTGGAAAAAAGAAGGGAAGAGAATAACTTGGATTAAACCTTATAAAAAAATTAAAAATGTAAAATACAGTAAAACAGATGTAAAAATCAAATGGTATGAAGACGGAACATTGAACGCATCAAGTAACTGTACTGATCGACACTTAAAAGACAAAAAGGATAAAACTGCTATTATTTGGGTTGGAGATGATCCAAAAGATACTAAAAAAATTTCGTACAAACAACTGCATCAAGAAGTTTCTAAGGCTGCAAATGGTTTAAAAAAGTTAGGAATAAAAAAAGGTGATCGAGTTACTATTTATTTAACTATGATTCCTGAGCTCGCAATTACTATGCTTGCATGTGCTAGAATCGGAGCAGTTCATTCAATTATTTTTGGCGGGTTCTCTGCGGAATCTATTTCGGGAAGAGTTAATGATTGCGAATCCGAATATATTATTACGGCAGATGAAGGTGTTAGAGGTGGAAAAAATATCTCTTTAAAAAAAATTACAGATGAGGCTTTAAAAAAATGTCCAGATGTCAAAAAATGTATAGTGGTTAAAAGAACCGGAAATAAAGTTAATTGGGTTGATGGAAGAGATGTTTGGTATAATGATTTAATTAAAGGCGTTTCAAACAAATGTGAACCTGAAGAAATGAATGCTGAGGATCCTTTGTTTATTCTTTATACATCTGGCTCTACTGGAAAACCAAAGGGAGTTTTACATACAACAGGTGGTTATATGGTTTATGCCTCAATGACTCACCAGTATGTTTTTAATTACAAGCCAAAGGATATTTACTGGTGTACAGCTGACATCGGTTGGGTAACTGGTCACAGTTACATAATTTATGGACCTCTAGCTAATGGTGCAACAACAGTTATGTTTGAAGGAATTCCAACTTATCCTGATAGTTCAAGGTGGTGGCAAATAATTGACAAATATAAAGTGAATATTTTTTACACAGCACCGACTGCTATTAGAGCTTTAATGAGAGAGGGTGATAAACCTGTAAAAAAAACTTCAAGAAAATCATTAAAATTATTAGGAACAGTCGGAGAACCAATAAACCCCCAGGCTTGGATGTGGTATTATAAGACAGTTGGCAACTCCAATTGTCCCATTGTTGACACTTGGTGGCAAACCGAAACTGGTGGAATTTTGATCAGCCCACAAACAGGTGCTATAAATTTAAAACCTGGCTCAGCAACTAAACCCTTCTATGGAATTAAGCCTTCAATAATTGATAAAAATGGAAAAGAAATAAAAGGAGTAGGAGAAGGAAGGCTGTGCATTTCTCAATCTTGGCCTGGACAAATGAGAACTGTTTATGGCGATCATCAAAGATTTATTGATACTTACTTTTCACAATTTGATGGTAAATATTTTACAGGTGATGGTGCTAGAAGAGACAAAGATGGATATTACTGGATCACAGGGCGTGTTGATGATGTAATTATCGTTTCAGGTCATAACTTGGGTACAGCCGAAATAGAAAGTGCCTTTGTGGCTCACCCCAAAGTTGCTGAAGCAGCTGTGGTTGGATATCCTCATGACATTAAAGGGAACGGCTTATATTGTTATGTTACCTTAAATGCAGATGAAATAGATAATTTAGATCTTGAAAGAGAGCTAAAGCTTTGGGTTAGAAAACAAATTGGTCCAATTGCTACACCTGACATAATCCATTTTTCACCAGGCTTACCAAAAACAAGGTCTGGAAAAATTATGAGAAGAATTTTAAGAAAGATTGCAGCTAATGAACATGATCAATTGGGTGATACAACAACTTTAGCTGATCCAAGTGTTGTTCAAAGTTTAGTAGATAATAGAAAAAATATTTAAATACTTATTAGTTTTGCAAACTCATCTTTAATATTGTCCCATTTTAAAATCATAGAATTTAAAACTATCTTTCTATCTAAACTTTTTAATTCTTCAGCAATTGGGGCCCACTCATATAAAGTTAGTGCACTCTCATTAAATGGCCAAGACTTATAATGTGTTTCCCAATCTATTTTTTGTAATCTTTCTCCAAACTTTTCTTTTGCACGTAAAATAACCTCTTCAGGCATTCCATTTTTAACCTCTTCATTTAAAATTTTTTCATATATCTCATTGGCCTTGTTTATTTCTTGATAATTATAAAAAACTTTTAAATATGATAGACTATAAAAAGTAAGATCTTGAAGGGCTACGGAATAAATATTCCATTTAGCTTTATTAATGGATGATAAAAAAATTTCATCATCAAAGTGTAACACCCACTTTGTTCCCATTCTTGTTTTCAAATAATTATATAAAGTTACTTGTGATACCCAGGCAGATTTTTTTTGAATGAATGATTCAAGATCTTTAATATTTTTTATTTTCTTCTTTGGTAGTATTGCTTTAAATAAAGCAAATAAATAAACCTTAAAATCTTCAAGTTTTATGTCTTTAAATTTGAGTTTATATTTCAACACTATTTATCTACCTCTAGTTGTTTTATATTATAAAAATAACACTATTAGGAGTATTTTTTAGGGTGTTAATCTATTCTATTACAGGTATTGTTTCGTTATTAACTTATAGGGAGATAGAAATGTCAAAACAAGAAAAACACTGGGAAAAAACCAGAAGTTTGCTATTCATTACTTTAGCAATCTGGTTTGTGTTCTCAATTGGCATCTTTTTTTTCGGAGCCGAAATGCAGGCATCTAGTTTCAAGCCTTTTGGATATCCTCTGTCATACTATATGACATGTCAGGGATCATTATTGTCATTTGTAATATTGATTTTTTGGTTTGCAAACAGACAAGAAAAAATAGATGAAGAGTTTGGTTATACTGAAAGAGAGGATAGCTAATGATTAAAGGTAAATTTATAGATAATCTGCCAAAAGTTTATGGAATATACACAGGCGGTTTCATTGTGTTCATAATCTTAATGGCAGTTCTTGAACAAGCAGGAGTATCAGCAAAAGCAATAGGAATTTCTTTTGTTATATTCACAATTGCTATCTATGCGATAATCGGTTGGTTATCACGTACACTTCAAATGGACGCATATTATGTGGCAGGGAGACAAGTACCTACTGTATTTAACGGAATGGCTACTGCGGCAGACTGGATGTCTGGTGCATCATTTGTTGCAATGGCGGGTGGTATTTACTTCAAAGGCTATGGATATATGGCGCTTCTAGTTGGATGGACAGGTGGATATGTACTTGTGGCTTCTTTATTAGCACCTTACTTAAGAAAATTTGGCTGTTACACAGTTCCAGATTTTGTTGGTACAAGATATGGTGGTAATGCAGCAAGACTTTCTGCAGTATTAGTATTAACAGTAGCTTCATTCACTTATGTGACTGCACAAATTAACGCAACAGGAACTATTGCTTCGGTAGCATTAGATATTCCTTTTAAAGTAGCTGTGTACGTTGGATTAGCAAGTATATTACTTTGTTCTATGCTTGGTGGAATGAGAGCGGTTACATGGACACAAGTCGCGCAATATATAGTTTTAATTATTGCTTACTTACTTCCTGTATTCTGGATCAGTAATAAAATGGGTGCTGGATTCTTCCCACATTTAATGTTGGGAGATGAGGTGGCTAGAATTGCTGAATTAGAAGGTCAGTTTGGTTTTGTTAAAAACTCTGCTGCCGACTTAGCTACAGTACCAAAAGGTTTAGCTGGAATAACTAAAGCACACTCATCAGTTAACGGAACAACTTGGGGATTTATTTCTCTAACAATTTGTATGATGGCAGGAACAGCTTCTTTGCCTCACGTTATGATGAGATACTTTACTACTCCAAGTGTAAAATCAGCTAGAAGATCTGTAGCATGGTCGTTACTTTTCATCTTCATTTTATACTCAACTGCACCAATGTTAGCTACATTATCAAAACTATCACTGATTGATCCAACACTTTCAACAGGGATTATTGGTAAATCAATAGCTGATGTTCAGGCATTAGATTGGTACCAAAACTGGAACCAAGCTAACTTAATGTTTGTTAGCGACTTTAACGGAAATGGAACTCTTGAATTAAATGAGTTTTTCATGGGTGGTAAAGCCGTTGTGTTAGCTACTCCAGAAATTGCTGGATTACCTTATGTAATCTCAGGTCTGGTTGCAGCCGGAGGTATGGCAGCTGCCATGTCTACTGCTGATGGTTTAGTTTTAGCAATTGCAAATGCTTTATCTCATGACTTGTATTACAAGATCATTGATCCAAAAGCAGAAGCTGCAAAAAGATTAATTGTTGCAAGGGTATTGCTTGTATTAATTGGTTTTGCTGGAGCAACTATTGCCGCAATGGGTATCCAAGGTATCTTAGGTTCAGTAATTTGGGCTTTTGACTTTGCAATGTCAGGATTGTTCTTCCCACTTGTACTTGGTGTATGGTGGAAAAGAGCGAATGGACCTGGTGCTGTTGCAG
This sequence comes from uncultured Candidatus Pelagibacter sp., assembly GCA_905612435.1. Classification (GTDB taxonomy): domain Bacteria; phylum Pseudomonadota; class Alphaproteobacteria; order Pelagibacterales; family Pelagibacteraceae; genus Pelagibacter. The sequence continues at coordinate 6,339 of CAJQRZ010000003.1, read as the reverse complement.
GAATGCTGCTAGGATTAGCTTCTGGTACTGCGTACTTAGTTTGGGTGCGTAATGGTGGATCTGGATTCTGGGGTATAACTCACCTTACATTTGGTATCGTTGGATCATTGGTTAGTTTAGTGTCTATGGTGGTTGTTACTTTAATGACTGAAGCACCAGATGCAAAAACTCAAGCAATGGTTGATGACGTTCGTATTCCTAGTGGTAAATCAGTTCTAGGAAAACAACACTAATTAAATTTTATATTAAGGGGCGATTTATTTCGCCCCTTAGTTAAGTTTGAAAACAAAATTCCTTTTTTATTTATGCCAGAAATTCCCCTTTTTATTCTTATAATCGATTACATTTTAGGTGTCATTATGTGGACTCTCATTGGAAGGGTAGCAATGAATATTTTTCAAAGAGAAAACTCAGATTTTTTTTTTATGAAAGCATTTGTAAAATTAACAAACCCCTTAATACGTTTATTCAAACCAATCACACCTTCTTTCATCATAGACCCTCTTGTTCCACTTTATGTGGCTTGGTTCTTCTATATGATCAGATTTTACCTTATGCCCTATTTATTAGGATATTCTGTAATGGGAATGTTATCTTTTCCTTTAGAAAGTGAAATTGCTTCAGAGATTTATCGAATATTTGGTAAAAATTAATTCAAATTAAAAAATAAAGTTGATACTAGTAATATTGTAATCAATGAAAAAAATACAAATTTCACCATCAATTTTATCAGCTAATTTTAGTCAATTAGGAAATGAAATTAAAAAATTAGAAGAAGGTGGGGCCGATATGATTCATATAGATGTAATGGATGGTCATTTTGTTCCCAATTTAACTATAGGGCCCCCTGTAATTAAAGCTCTAAGACAATATACAAAGTTGCCCTTTGATGTTCATTTAATGATATCACCTGTTCATAAATATATTCAAGACTATGCTGACGCTGGCGCAGATATTATTACCATTCATCCTGAAGCTACGGATAATTTAAAAGATTCAATAAATCATATAAAAAAATTAAATAAAAAAGTGGGGATTTCATTAAATCCTAAAACTAAAATTAATGTTATAACTGATTTTTTAAATGAGATAGATTTGATTTTAATTATGAGTGTGAATCCTGGATTTGGAGGACAAAAATTTTTGCCCGAAGTATTAGATAAAATTAAAGAATTAAAAAAAATAAGAGATCAAAAAAATTTAGATTTTGATATTGAAATAGATGGTGGAATTAATTTTGATAACAGTAAATTAGCTATAGAAGCTGGAGCTAACATCTTGGTGTCTGGAACTACAATCTTTAAAAATAACGATGGAAATATAAAAAAAAATATTGATCTTTTAAAATCAAGTTAAATAATGATTTTTAAAAATCTATTAAATCATGTAAATAATTTTTTTTTGCTATTTATAAAAAAAATACGGATACTCTATTTAAATTCCAAAATTTATAATAAAAAAATTTCTTTAACTAAAGATTATACTTTTGAATATAAACCTAGCACGAGTCTATTAGATTGTTTAATAAAATATAATAAAAAAAAAATTAAAATTGAAAACTATTCACTAAATACAATATGGAATAATAAAAACTTAAAAGAAAAAGATTATAAAAATCTCCACAGTTTTTTTTGGTTATTTAGTTTGGATTTAAAATCATCAAAAAAAGATACACAGAATATAATTTTAAACTGGATGGAAGCAAATAATAGATACAATCCTAAAAGTTGGGAGATAGACATTATTTCAAAAAGAATAATTGCTTGGCTTTCAAACTCCAAACTTACTTACGAAGATGGAAATTCAAATTATAAGAAAAAATTTAATCATACTATTCAAAAACAAATTAATCACCTAATTAATGAAATAGAAAAATCTGAGTGGGTTGATGATAAAATGATAGGATGTGCAGCAATTATTTTGACTGGTTTGTCCTATCAAGACAAAGATGGTTATTTAAATTCTGGTCTAAATTTATTAAAAAAAATAATAAAATTTTCTTTTGATAATGATGGCTTTCCTAAATCAAGAAATATTAGACAATTAAACTTTTATTTAAAATACTTTATCTTAATAAGAGAGTGGCTTAAGGAATCTCAAAGTGAAATACCAGAATATATTGATGAGATCATATATTACTTGGGTCAAGCCTACACTTTTATTTGGCAAAAAAACAAAAAAAATATTTTATTCAATGGAAATCAAGAAACAAACAATTCTGAATTTGACTATTATTTAGAAAGATTAGGATATAAATTTAAAAATCAAAATAATGAAATAGGTGGATATGCAATTTTGAATAATAAAAAGATGTCACTTATAATGGATATTGGTTCAAGTCCTGAAAAAAAATTTTCTTCAAACTACCAATCTGGTGCACTATCTTTTGAAATTATATCTAATGGTAAAAAATTAATTTGTAATTCTGGTTATTTTCAAAATTTTAACCATCAATTAAATGAACTATCAAAGTCAAGCGCTGTACATAGCACTCTAATATTAGATAATAGATCTTCATGTAAATTTACCAAAACATCAAATTTAAATTCCAAAGTTTTACAGGGTTTAAAGATAACAAAAAAAAATATTGTATTTGAAAAAAATTATTGGAAAATAAATGCTGCACATGATGGTTATATAAAAGAATACGGAATTATTCATGATAGAGAAATTGAGTTTTATCCTGAACAATTAAAATTTATTGGCCACGATAAAATAATCTCAAAAAATAATTTTAAAAATATAGATTTTGAAATTAGATTTCATTTAGAGCCAAACATTAAAGTAATGAAAACCCAGAATAATAAATCAATACTTATAGAGCTTGATCATGAAGGTTGGAAATTTACTTGTGACAAAGGTGATATTAATATTGATAACGGTCTATATTTTGGTAAAAAAAATTCTTATACAGAAAATCAAAACATATTTATTTCAGGAATGACACAAAATAAAATCCAGACTATAAAGTGGGAATTAATAAAATTATAATGAAAAAAATAAAAAAAGCTTTAATTTCTGTTTCAGATAAAGAAAATTTAAAAGCTCTTTTAAGCATTTTAACCAAATATAAGATTGAACTAATCAGTTCGGGTGGCACTTATAAAGAAATTAAAAAACTTAAGTTTAAATGTCTTGAAGTTTCAGAATATACAAATTCACCAGAAATACTTGGTGGTAGAATAAAAACTTTACACCCCAAAATACATGCTGGTATTTTAAGCAAAAGAAACAATGCTTCCCACAAAAAAGACTTGCGAAATAACAATTTTGAAGAAATTGACTTAGTGATTGTTAATTTTTACCCCTTTGAAAAAACTTTAGAAAAAACTACTAACCATTTAAAAATTATAGAAAATATTGACGTTGGTGGACCAACAATGGTTAGGGCGGCTGCAAAAAATTATAATGACGTAACTGTGATTACATCTCCTAATCAATACGAAGAGTTAATTAATGAAATTAAACATAATAATGGTTGTACTTCCTTACAATTTAGAGAAAAAATGTCTTTAGAAGCTTTTTCTGAGACAGCATATTATGATGCTGTTATTTCAAATTACTTTAATAAAATTAATAAAAATAGTTTTCCTAAAAAGAAAATTATTTATGGAAATTTAATTAAAAAATTGAGATATGGTGAAAATCCACATCAAGAAAGTGCAATTTATTCAAAAACTTTAAGGCTAAATATTAAACAAATTAATGGTAAACAACTTAGTTATAATAATTACAATGATATATTTTCAGCTTTAACTATTTCCAAATCTTTACCGGATAATTTGGGAACTGTTATAGTTAAACACTCAAATCCTTGTGGAGTTTCTATACATAAAAATAACTTAAAAAGTTACCAGTTAGCGTTAGCTTGTGATCCAATTAGTGCTTTTGGAGGTATTGTTTCCTGTAATTACAAAATCAATAAAAATTTAGCAATAGAGTTAAATAAAAAATTTTTAGAGGTAATAATTGGAAATGGTTTTAATAATGACGCATTAAAAATTTTAAAAAAGAAAAAAAATCTAAGAATTATTGATGCATCAAATTTTACTATAAATAATTTAATAAGTTTTAATTCTGTCAATGAATCTATTTTAGCTCAATCTGAAGATGTAAAAAAGTTTATTCCTAAAGACTTTAAGGTTGTCTCTAAAAAAAAACCGAATAAATCTCAATTAAAAAATTTAATTTTTGCATTTAATGTGTGTAGATATGTTAAATCAAATGCAATCGTTCTCGCTAGCGAGGAAGCTACGGTAGGAATTGGTTCTGGTCAACCTAGCAGGCTTGATAGTTGTCAAATAGCCATTGACAAAATGCATAAATTCCAAAATTTAGAAAAAGATATTGTTGCTGCTTCAGATGCTTTTTTCCCATTTGTAGATGGGATAGAAAAGCTTGTACAGTCTGGCGTATCAGCTGTTATACAGCCATCAGGATCTATAAGAGATAATGAAATAATAAAATTTGCCAACCAAACAAACACTGTTTTAATATTTTCGAAAACAAGACATTTTAAGCATTAGATATTTGATCTATTTTTGCTGCTAAAATGAAATCATTTTCAGATAATCCTTCAATGGCATGAGTTGTAATTGAAACTTTTGCATAGCCCCAACCAAATAAAATATCTGGATGATGATTTTCACTTTCTGATATTTTTCCCACCTTATTAATGAAATTCTGACTTTGTAAAAAATTTTTAAATTGAAAATTTTTTTCTAAAAAGTATATATTATTATTTTTTTTAATAATATTCCAACCATCAACTTTTTTTTGATATTTATGTATTTCACTTATATCAAAGGCTATTACTCCACCTTCGCAAGGAATACATTTTTTATCTAAAAGATCGCTCATTCTATAATTTTATCTCCAGTTTAATGGAGCGGGTCAAGGGAATCGAACCCTCTACCTAATCGTTGGCAACGATTCGCTCTACCGATGAGCTAGACCCGCTTATTAAAAGTAACTATAAATAGAGGTTTTTTTTAATGCACGCAATAATAAAAATATAATTTTTGGTTAAATTAGATAAAATTAAACAAGTTTCATAATTAATAAGATTTTTGAGAAAATAAAATCACATTTACTGGATAGGTTTTAAAAATTTTGTTATATTTTTTTATGAAAAAAAAAATTGAACTGCCAAAAAAAATTGCTGTATTTCCTTTATCTAATTTTATAATTTTTCCAGAAACGACTGTTCCTTTAAATATATTTGAACCAAGGTATATAGAAATGATTAATGACACAATGAATGACTCAAATATGATTGGAATAATACAACCCAAAAAAAATCCTATAAATTCTATGCCCGAACTATATGAAATTGGTTGTATAGGTAAAATAACAAACTTCAATGAAAGTAATGATGGGAGATACTTAATTGATTTAAGTGGGTTAAGTAGATTTAAAATTATTAAAGAAATACGAAATAATAAACTTTATAGAGAATATGAGATAAGTTTTAATGAGTTTGAAAACGATATGATTTTAAAAAAAGAAGAAATTAATTCTTCAAATTTAAAATTAATATTCAACAACATGGAAAGGTTATTTGAAAAAAAAGGTTATATGTTAAATTGGAAAGAAATTAAAAAACAAAATTTAGAGCAAATAATTAACGCTTTATCAATGACATCACCATTTTCTCTAGAGGAAAAACAAGCACTTCTAGAAGCTAAAAATTTTAATTTAAGAAAAAATAAGTTAGAAGAAATTCTAAATACTTATGTTTTTGATAATTTTAGTAATTCTACCCTACAGTAAAATTACTACATTAACCCTTTATCTGCATAGTTAGAAAAAAAAGATTTAAAAGTTTTATTTTTTCCAAGAAATTTAAATAATTCGGTTACATATTTATTTTTAAATTTACTATCAAACTTAAAAAATTCATAAATAAAATCAACTCCAGATGCAAAAAATAAATTAAAATGTTTTGTATTTTGTTCAAATTCTTCATAAATCGAATAATCTAATTCTAAACCTAAATCTATACGGTTATTTATAATTTTACTTAAAGTTTTTATATCTCGTAAGGTCATGTTAAAACCCTGCCCAGCTAATGGGTGAATTTTATGAAGTCCATCTCCAAAGATCATTACTTCTTTATGATAATAGTTTCTAGCTATTGAAAGATTTAATTTAAACTTTTCAAATTTACTAAAATTTTTTATTTTATAGTCTTGATTATATTTTTTGACCAACTCCTCTAATTTTTTTTGATTTAAAAAAATATTTTTGGTATTTTTTGAAAAAACTATAGAGGTTTGATTTCCAGAAATTGGTAGAAATGCAATTGGTCCTAATTTAGTAAAAACTTGAAATGCTTTT
>CAJQRZ010000002.1 GCA_905612435.1 uncultured Candidatus Pelagibacter sp. | reverse complement strand
AGATGTTCTATTTAGCTTCTTATTAGCCATACCGTGTCTCATTAGATTTGCTCCTCTAATTTCTTAGACATTTCAGCGATATTTTCAGGTGGCCAATTAGGTATTTCCATACCAAGGTATAATGACATTCCAGTTAAAACTTCTTTAATTTCATTTAATGATTTTCTTCCAAAATTTGGCGTTCTAAGCATTTCACCTTCTGATTTTTGAACTAAATCACCTATGTAAATTATATTATCATTTTTTAGACAATTCATTGATCTAACTGATAATTCTAATTCATCAACTTTTCTCAATAAATTTTTATTAAATTCTGGTTCTGTTGAAACTTCTTTTACTGCTACTTCCTGAGGTTCATCAAAGTTAACAAACATATTAAGTTGATCTTGAAAAATTCTTGCAGAATAAGCTACAGCATCCTCTGCGGAGATAGATCCATTGGTTTCAACTTCCATAATTAACTTATCATAATCAAGTGCTTTACCTTCTCTAGCAGTACTAATAGAATATGAAACTTTCTTAACAGGGCTATATAAAGAATCTATAGCAATCAGACCTAGTGGAGGTTCTTCTGGCTTGTTCATTACAGCAGGAACATAACCTTTTCCAGTTCCAACGGTCATTTCCATATGAAAATTAGTGTTTTCATCTAAATTACAAATTACAAGGTCAGGGTTTAATATTTCAATATCCGCAACAGGTGTAATGTCTGAAGCTTTAATTTCGCCAGGACCTTTTGCATCTAAGATTAATTTTTTAGAAGTTTCTGAAGAACTTTTTAAAGCTAAAGATTTAACATTTAAAACAATATCAGTTACATCTTCTCTAATACCTTTTATGGAAGTGAATTCATGTAATACACCATCAATTTGTATAGCAGTTACAGCAGTACCTCTAATAGATGACAACAAAACTCTTCTTAAAGAATTACCTAAAGTTAATCCGTATCCTTTTTCTAGTGGTTCAGCAACAATTTTTGCATAACATTTATCGTCACTTAATTGGACATCTAATTGTCCAGGCTTAATCAAGGACTTCCAATTTTTAATATTTACTTCCTGACTTTCCATTTATACTCTCCTTTTTTTTGGTGGTCTTGGACCATTATGTGCCATAGGCGTTGTGTCTTTAATTGAAATAATTTTAAAACCTTTTGCTTGCAAAGCTCTAAGTGCTGTTTCTCTCCCTGATCCAGGACCTTTAACTTCTACAGATAAAACTTTCATACCATACTCAAGTGCTTTTGATGCTGCTGAGTCTGCAGCAATTTGTGCTGCATATGGAGTTGATTTTCTTGATCCTTTAAAACCTTTTTGACCTGCAGATGCCCAGGAAATAACATTTCCATTTGTATCAGCAATTGAAATTATTGTATTATTAAAAGTTGATTGAACATAAGCAATTCCATTTAAAACGTGTTTTTTGATCTTTTTTTTTTTAGAATAAGAACTTTTTTTTGCACTGTTTGTTGTTTTATCTTTAACTTGTTCTTTTTTATCTACTGTTATATCTTTAACCATATTAATTATTTTTTGAGTGGTGTTAATTTCTTACCAGCAATAGCTATTGCTTTTCCTTTTCTAGTTCTTGCATTACATCGAGTTCTTTGTCCTCTGACAGGTAATTTTTTTCTATGCCTAGAACCTCTATATGAAGCTAAATCTATTAATCTTTTAATACTAAGAGAATATTCTCTTCTAAGATTACCTTCTGTTGTAAAATTTTGATCAATATATTCTCTTATTTTAAGAATTTGATCATCAGTTAATTCATTTACTCTTTTTTCATTAGGAATTTCTAGAGCACCGCAAATCTGTTGAGAAAATTTATTACCAATTCCATAAATATAAGTCAGTCCAATGTGGACAAGCTTGTTTTGTGGAATATTTACACCTGATATACGAGCCATAATTTTTGAGAATAAATTTAGCCTTTTATATAAGAAGATCTTTTAAAGTCAACGCATTAAACCTTAAGAATCTGCTCAATTTTACCTTTAATTACTTGAATTTCTAAACTTCCATCAATTTGATGGAATTCAGCGCTGTTTGAATAAAAGTCAAGAACTGGCTTAGTCTTTTGCATATAAGTATCATATCTAGAAGTAGCTATCTTAAAATTATCATCTTTACGCTTTTTCAAGAATTCCTTGCCACAGGCATGTAATTCAATTTCTTTGTGGTCAAGATATTCATTTAAAGTCATATTACATTTTTCACAAATTATTCTACCTATTATTCTTTTTTCTATAATGTCTCTAGAAACATTTAAAAAAACTATAGCTCCAATACTTTGATTAAATTCAAATAGATTTTTTTTTAGATTTTCAGCTTGTAGTAAATTTCGTGGATAACCATCAAAAATAATTTTATCTTTAAATTTTAAATTAGAAATTGACTGTTTTAATAGTATATTAACTATATCATTTGAAACAAAGTCACCTTTAGAAATAATTTCTTCAATATTTTTACCTAAATTAGTTTTTTGCTTAATTTCATTTCTTAATAAATCACCAGTTGATATTTGAAAATAATTATAATTTTTTACAATATGTTGAGCTTGTGTTCCTTTACCTGCTCCGGGGGGACCAAATAAGATTATATTCATTTTTATTTTCCAAATTTAGTTTTTTTAACTAACTGTTCATACTGTGAGCTCATTAATCTTGTTTGAACTTGAGTGACGGTATCTATAGCTACAACAACAACAATTAAAATAGATGTTCCGCCTAAGTAGAAAGGAATTGGATAATTAGCTATTAAAAATTCGGGCATCAAACACACTAAAGTTAAATATAGAGCACCCATTGTTGTTAATTTTGTTAATATGTTATCTATATATAAGGCTGTACTCTCCCCAGGTCTTATCCCAGGAATAAAGCCACCATATTTTCTCAAATTTTCTGCCGTTTCTACAGGATTAAACGTTATAGATGTATAAAAGAATGTAAAAAAAATAATTCCTGAAGCATATAGCAGCATGTAAAGAGGCTGACCTTGAGAAAAGTAAGATGTAATATTTAAAAGTGTATCGTTGTCAGAAAAATTGAAATTTGAGAAAGTAACAGGTAATAATAGTAGGGCTGATGCAAAAATTGCCGGAATTACACCTGCTTGATTTATTTTTAATGGTAAATGAGAACTTTCTCCACCGTACATTTTATTACCCATTTGTCTTTTAGGGTAGTTTATAAGTATTTTTCTTAACGCTCTTTCCATAAAAACAATGAACATAATTGTTATTACTAATAATAAAAATATGGCAATTATCATTATAGTTGATATTGCACCTGTTCTACCGAGTTCAAATGTTGTTACTAAAGCTCTAGGTATTTCTGCTACAATTCCTGAAAATATAATTAAAGAAATACCATTACCAATACCTCTTTGAGTAATTTGTTCTCCTAACCACATCAAAAAAAGAGTTCCAGCAACTATTGTTGTTACTGTTGATATTTTAAAAAAAACACCAGGATTTATTACCAAATTTGCTGATGATTCTAATCCAACTGCTAAACCATAACCTTGAACTGTAGCTAGTAAAACAGTTCCATATCTTGTAATTTGAGAAATTTTTTTACGTCCAGTTTCACCTTGGCTTTTTAAATTTTTAAAATAATCTGATACACCAGTTAATAATTGAACTATAATTGATGATGAAATGTATGGCATTATGCCAAGTGCAAAAATAGCCATACGACTAACAGCTCCACCTGC
>CAJQRZ010000001.1 GCA_905612435.1 uncultured Candidatus Pelagibacter sp. | reverse complement strand
ATATGTTGTGTTTATTCAATTAAAGTATTTTACCTTGGTTTTTCAAGTTCTAAAATTAAAATAGAAAAAGTACAACCTCTAAAGGATAGTTATAGAGCTGATATCTTAGATAACAGTGGAAATTTTATAGTAAAAACTGTGTCTACAACACATATAGGAATTAATCCAAACCTTATAATAGACAAAAAAAAGCTTTTGATAAATTTACAAATTATTTTTCCAAATAAAAATTTTGATAAAATTAAAAAAAAAATTAAAGATAAAAAATTTTTTTATTTAGCAAAAAAAATTACCCAAGAAAAATATCAAGAACTTAGATTGCTAGGTGATAAATCAATAATTCCTGAAGAGAAATTGTTAAGGATATACCCTCAAAAAAATCTTTTTAGTCATATAATTGGACAAATTGATGATAATAATAATGGAATATCTGGAATTGAAAAATCTTTTGATTATGATTTAAAAACTCGAAAAAAACCTTTAGAATTAACCTTAGATACTGACATTCAATATTTAATAAGAGAAGAGCTTTTAAAATATCAAGAAATTTTTAAAAGCATAGGAAGCTCCTCAATTCTAATGGATGTAAATAATGGAAATATACTTTCAATGGTCTCACTTCCAGATTTTGATCTAAATAAAAGACAGAATATTGAGGATAAAAATTACATTAATAGAAATACAAAAGGAGTTTATGAGCTGGGCTCAGTTTTTAAAACTTTTACGGTTGCAGCTGGTTTTCATGAGAAGATTATTGAGCCAGATACTAAATATTTAAATTTAGAAAAAAAACTTAAATGTGGAAAATTTACAATTCGAGAATATAGTGATAAAACACCTACTAACCTTACAGTCGAAGAAATATTAATTAGATCAGGAAACATTGGCTCAGTTAGAATAGGGCAAAAATTAGGTATAGAAAAATTTAAATCATTTTTAGAAAAAATAGGAGTTTTAAAGCAAATAGATTTTGATATTGAGGAAGTTGGTCGACCTATTCCATTTAAATGGGGAAAATGCAAATTAGCGACAACATCATATGGGCACGGTATAACTACAACGCCACTTCAACTAGCAAAAGGTTATTCAATAATAGTAAATGGTGGTTTTGATATTAAACCAACATTAATTAAAAAAGAATATATCAAAGATGAAGTTCAAAAAAAAATTTTAGATGGAGATGTTTCAAAAAAAATAAACCTAATACTAAGAAAAATTGTAACAAATAAAGAGGGAACTGCTGAACAAGCAAATGTATCTGGCTATGAAGTTGGCGGTAAAACAGGTACAGCACAAAAGTCTATGAAAGGTGGCTACTCTAAAGCTAAAATTAATACTTTTGTAGGAATTTTCCCAACGTCAAAACCAAAATATATATTAATTGTATTGTTAGATGAACCCAAAACAAATAGTGAATACGTTTATCATTACAGAGATGGCTCACCACCAACTAAAGGAACACCATTTAATACTGCAGGATGGACATCAGTTGAAGTTGCAGGCAAAATTATAGAAAAAATTGGACCAATTTTAGCCACAAAATATATGGAAGTTAAATAATTCATGTTAATAGGCGATTACTTTAAAAAAACTAATTTAAAATATAAAGATCATTATTTTTCAGGTCTTAGCTTCAATAGCTTAACCTCTAAAAAAGATAATATTTTTTTTGCTATAAAAGGTAAGGAAAATGATGGAAATAAATTTATTAAATCAGCAGTTAAAAATGGAGCAAAAACGATTATTTCAAATCAAAAATTTCAAGGGATAAGAAAAAATATACTTTATATAAAATCATCAAATGTTAGAAAATTATTAGCTGAAATTGCATTTAGTATTTATAAACTTAAACCAAAAAATTTAATTGCAGTAACAGGAACAAATGGGAAATCATCTGTTGCAGAATTTTATTTTCAAATTTTGAAACTAAACAAAAAAAAAGTGGCCTCAATTGGAACATTAGGGATTCAAACTCTTTTTAATAAAAAACCTATCGCAAATACTACATTGGACGCTATTAAACTAGGGATATGTTTGGAAAAATTAAAAAAACAGAAAGTAGATAATGTAATATTAGAAGCTTCTAGTCATGGACTAGATCAGAATAGATTAGATGGATTAGAATTTAAAACAGGTATTTTTACTAACTTATCCCATGATCACCTTGATTATCATAAAAGTTTTAAAGAATATCTAAAATCTAAATTATATTTATTTGAAAATTTACTTAAAAAAAATTCTAATGTAATTACAGACATTGAGATTCCAGAGTTCGGTAAAATAAAAAATATATCTTTAAAAAAAAAATTAAATATCTACACAATATCAAATGACAAAAGTAACCTAAGAGTAATTTCACACAAGTATCTTAAAGATAAACAATTAATTGAAATTAAATATAAAAATCAACTCTATAATTTTGAAACAAATTTAATAGGAAAAATTCAAATAAAAAATATTTTAATGGCAATGATTGCTGCAGAAAAAAGTGATCTAAAATTTAATAAAATAATAAATGTGATTAATAAAATTAAACCAGTTAGTGGTAGATTAGAAAAAATTGGAAAATTAAAAAATAAATCATCTGTAATTTTAGACTATGCACACACACCAGATGCGCTAGAAACATGTTTACAAAACTTAAAAGAACAATTTAAAGATAAAAAAATCCATATAGTTTTTGGTTGTGGAGGTAACAGAGATTATTTTAAGAGGCGAATAATGGGGAAGATTGCTAATTACTATTGTGATAAAATTTATTTAACAGATGATAATCCAAGAAATGAAAATCCAAGAAAAATAAGATCTGAAATAAAAAAATCAATAAACAAGCAAAAGCTTAATGAAACACCGAGTAGGTCAAATGCAATTAAAAAAGCAATAGAAAACTTAAAAACTGGTGAAGTATTAGTTGTTGCAGGGAAAGGTCATGAAAATACTCAAGATTACGGAAATATTAAAATTTTTTTTTCAGACAAGAAAACGATCTTACAAAATATAAAGATAAAAAATAAAAATTTATCAAAAAACTTAAAACTTAATATCCTAAAAGAAATAAATAGTTTAAATAATTTTTCCTTAAAAACAAAAATTAAAAATGCTTCAATAAATTCAAAAGAAATAAAAAAAAATGATTTATTTTTTGCCATTAAGGGAAAAAACAAAAATGGAAATTTATTTATAAAAGAAGCATTTAGTAAAGGAGCTTCTTTAGCTATTGTTAATAAAATAGATAAATTAGAAAATATTTCTAAACAAATTAAGGTAAAAGATACTCTAAAATTTTTAACAAAAGCATCTTTAATTTTAAGAGAAAATTCTTCAAGCAAGATTATTGCAATTACGGGTAGTTGTGGAAAAACTTCATTAAAAGAATTAGTCGCTAAAACTCTTAAAAAAAATAACAAGGTTACCTATTCACCTAAATCATTTAATAATAAATTCGGAGTCCCATTAAGTTTATTTAATCTAAACAAAAAAGATGATTTTGGTATTTTCGAAATTGGTATGGGCAAAAAAGGTGAAATAGATTCTTTATCAAAAATTGTCAAACCAGACGTTGGTGTCATTACAAATATTTCTTATGCACATGCAAAAAATTTTAAAAATATAAAGCAGATTGCTTTAGCAAAATCAGAAATTATATATCATATAAAAAAAGATGGTGCGATTGTTTTAAATGCTGACGATCAATTTTACAATTTTCATAAAAAAATAGCATTAAAAAGAAAGTTAAAAATTTACTCTTTTAGTATGACAAAAAAAATTTCAGATATAAAATTAAATTCTATAAAGAAAGAAGGAAATAAATATAAAATTTTTGTTGATTCAAATAATGAAAAAATATATTTTTATGTTTCTTCAATTTTTAAAAACAACATTCAAAATTTATTAGCTGCTTTGACAATTATTAAAATTTACAGGGATATTAATAAGCTAGGTAAAAATATTTTTTACAATTACAAAATACCTGAGGGCCGTGGTGATATTTCAAAGATAAAAATCAATAAAAAAAGTATTTATTTAATTGATGAAAGTTATAATTCAAATCCTTTATCATTAAATTCAGCAATAAAAAATTTTGATATGATGAAAGTAAATAATTCTAAAAAATATTTAATTTTAGGGGATATGCTTGAACTCGGTGTACATTCTAAAAAACTACATTTAGAAATTAGCAGTATTATAAATAAAAGCTCAATAAATCATGTTAATGTTATTGGTAGACATATTGTAGAAACATACAAAAATATCAATAACAATAAAAAAGGTCTTATTTTAAAAAACAAATCCCAAATAATTGATTTGATAAAAAACAATATAAATAATAATGATTATCTAATGATTAAAGGTTCAAACTCTACAGGACTAAATAAATTAACTAATGCCTTAAAGGCAAGGAAAATTAATGCTTTATAATTTAATTCTTGATTTTCTAGATCAATACACATTCCTTAATGTTTTTAAATACCTTACTTTTAGAACAGGATTAGCAATGCTTACTTCTATGGTGGTGGTATTGCTAATAGGAACTCCATTTATAAATTTTTTCTCTTCAAGAAAAATTTTAGACCCTATAAGAGAAGATGGCCCAACTGAACATATTGTAAAAAAAATAGGCACACCAACCATGGGTGGTATATTAATTCTTATAGGTTTATTTTCCGGAGTTCTCTTATGGGGAGATTTATCTAGTATCTATATTTGGTTTTTACTTTTTATTGTTACAAGTTTTGGGCTACTAGGTGCTTATGATGACTTTAAAAAGATTCAACATAAAAATTCTTCAGGCATCTCATTTAGATTTAAACTTATTTCACAAATACTAATAGCAACGATAGGCATACTTTTGCTGAGTCATTTTTCTAGTCATGAAGAATTAACAAATTTATATTTTCCGTTCTTTAAGAATTTAATAATAAATCTTGGGTGGTTTTTTATACCATTTTCAGTTTTTATAATTGTTGGGTCATCAAATGCGGTAAATTTAACAGATGGACTTGATGGATTAGCAACTGTACCAGTTATATTGGTTGCTGGGAGTTTTGCGTTTATTAGTTATGTTACTGGTAATATAGTTTTTTCAGATTACTTACAAATACCCTATATTTATGGTGCTGGTGAAGTTAGTGTATTCTGTGGATCAATTATTGGAGCTTCTCTTGGATTTTTATGGTTCAATGCTCCACCAGCCAAAATTTTTATGGGTGATACAGGGTCTTTGGCTCTCGGAGGATCACTCGGAGCAGTAGCAATAATTACAAAACATGAAATAGTTTTAGCAATTACAGGAGGACTATTTGTGCTTGAAGCAGTTTCAGTCATAGTTCAAGTTTTATCATACAAACTAACAGGAAAAAGAGTTTTTAAAATGGCTCCAATTCACCATCATTTTGAAAAAAAAGGCTGGGCTGAATCTACAGTGGTTATTAGATTTTGGATTATCTCTATAATTTTAGCAATGATTGGCTTGGCAACGTTAAAATTAAGATAATGTTAGAAAAAAAAAATATCTTTTTTAAAAAAAATATTTTAATTTATGGATTAGGTAAGAGTGGTCTTTCTTCATATCAATTTTTAAAAAAGCAAAATGAAATTTTTTTATTTGATGATAAAAAATTTCCTACTAAAAATTTAGATATTAAAAAAAAGTTGATTAAATATAAAAATATTAAAAATAAAGAGTTTGATTATATAATAATCAGTCCTGGTATTGATATTAAAAAATGCTTACTAAGCAAATATTTACAAAATAATTTAAATAAAATTCAAACTGATTTGGATATTTTTTATACTTTTTATTATAAAAATAAAAATATTACTATTACTGGTACAAATGGAAAATCCACTACAGCAAAAATTTTATATGATGTGCTAAAAGATCAAAAATTTGACGCTCGATTAGTAGGAAACATAGGAAACCCGATCTTACTAGAAAAAAACATCAAAAAAAATACAATTTTTGTGATAGAGGCATCCTCTTATCAGTTAGAATACAGTAATTTATTTAAAGCAAATTTTTCCGTAATATTAAATATTTCACCAGACCATTTAGAGAGACACGTAACATTGAAAAATTATATTAATGCGAAATTTAAATTAATTAAAAATCAAACAGATAAAGATCTTGCATTTATAAATACAAAAAATTTTCATATAAAAAAAAAAATAAAAGAAAAAAAATTTTTTTCTAAAATAGTAAAGATTAATAAAAAAGTTGATTCTAAGTTTTTAAAAAAAATAGATAATCCATATTTTATAACAGAAGGTAATAAAGAAAACTTGTCATTTATTATTGAAATCACAAAAAAACTTAAAATAAAAAAAAGTGATCTATATAAAACTTTGAGTAAATTTAATGGTTTAAAATATAGACAACAAATAATTCATAGATCTGAAAACTTGACTATCATTAATGACTCTAAGGCTACAAGTTATTCATCATCAGTAAGTATATTGAAGTCACTATCCAATGTTTATTGGATAGTTGGAGGGTTAGCAAAAAAAGGTGATAAATTTTTATTATCTAAGAATGATTGTAAAACTTTTAAAGCTTATATTTTTGGAAAAGACAAAAAATATTTTGTAAAACAATTAAAAAATATTTTAAATTATGAACATTTTAAAAATTTAACATTTTTACTTAAAAAAGTCTTGCTAGACATCAAGAAAGACAAAGAAAAAAAAAATATAACTATTCTTTTTAGCCCAGCTGCAGCTTCTTTTGATAGTTTTAAAAATTTTGAAGATAGAGGAGAATATTTTAATAATCTTATAAAAAAACTAATAAATGTTTAATATTAATTTAATTTATAGATTTTATTATGGATGGTGGAAAAATATTGATAAAACAATTTTTTTACTAATAGCAATTTTGTTTGCCTTAGGGTTATTTTTTTCTCTTGCATCTACTTCATTAATTGCATCTGATAAGCTAGATACTAACAGTTATTTTTTTTTTTCTAGACATTTAATTTATATATGCCTTGGTATATCTGTTATGATTTTTTTTTCGTCTCTGAGCCAAAAAAATTTATTTAGAGTTTCAATTTTATTATTTGTTGTTTCTTTATTTTTTTTAATTCTAGTACCCATTATAGGAGTAGAAGTTAAGGCATCAAAACGTTGGCTAGAATTATTCTTTTTACCCAGATTTCAACCAATAGAACTTGTTAAACCTTTTACAATTATTTTACTTGCAACTGTCTTAAGTAGTGAAAAAAATTTCAATATTTATTATAAGTATTTTTTAAGCTTAATTATAATTATACCAATAATACTTCTGCTAATAATACAGCCTGACATTGGTCAAACTTTACTTATTTTTTTAACTTGGTTAACTTTAGTTTTTATATCAGGTATTAGTCTCTTACTATTTTTTACTTTTTTTGGCATTTCATTTGCTACGTTATTATATGTAATTTTTTTTATCCCTAGATTTGAATATATTAGAAATAGAATTGACTCTTTTTTTAACCCAACCACTGGAACACACGGTAGTCAATCGGAAAAAGCAGTTGATGCAATCACAAGTGGTGGTTTTTTTGGAAAAGGAATTGGTGAGGGAACACTAAAGAATAGAGTAGCAGATTCACATACAGATTTTATAGTTTCTGTAATATCTGAAGAATTTGGAGCAATAATTATAATTGGATTAATGCTGATATTTTTATTTTTTACATATCAAGTTTTTAAAAAATTATATAATGAAAAAAATGATAAAATTAAATTAATTTTAGTGGGATCAATTTCTTTAATACTATTTCAGGCATTAATACATATTGGAGTTAATATAAGATTATTCCCCACAACAGGAATGACCTTACCTTTTCTTAGTTATGGTGGGTCTTCCATAGTTGGTACAGCAATTTTATCTGGTATTATTTTAAATCTTACGAAAAGAAAAATTAATTGAATATGAAAAAAAATATTTTAATTAGCACAGGAGGTTCAGGAGGACATGTAGTTCCTGCAACAATATTTTATGAGCATCTAAAAAAAATTTTTGATGTTAGTATTTCCTCTGACAAAAGAGGTGCTAAATTTTTAGATAAATTAAAATATGATATAAAAATTATTAATACACCAAAATTATCAAAAAATTTATTCTTAATACCGTTTAAAATATTAATAATAATTTATCTAATAATTAAATCATTTTTTTTTTTAAAAAGAAAAAAAATTGATATACTGATATCCACTGGAGGTTATATGTCATTACCTTTATGTATAGCATCTAAAATTCTTAATATTAAAATATTTTTATTTGAACCAAATATGGTTTTAGGACGAGCAAATAAAATGTTTGTGAGATTTTGTAAAAAAATTTTTTGTTATTCAGATAAAATTAAGAATTTTCCAAATAATTTAAAAAATAAAATTTCAATAACACAAACATTATTAAGAAAAGAGTTTTATTCAGTAAAGCCAAGTGAAGATTTTAATAATGAAATTAATTTATTAATAATAGGTGGAAGTCAAGGAGCTGCATTATTTGATACCGCAATTAATGATTCAATAATAAAAATTTCTAAAAAATATAAATTAAAAATTTTTCAACAAACTAATTATAAAAATTATAAAAATTTAAAAAATTCTTATTCAAAAAATAATATTGAAAGTAAATTATTTAATTTTAATGAAAATATTTCTAATTTTATGAGTATATCAAATTTATGTATAACTAGAGCAGGAGCTTCAACGTTAGCTGAGTTGACCTTTTTAAATGTACCATATATTGCTGTACCTCTGCCATTAGCCAAAGATAATCATCAATATGAAAATGCCAATTTTTATGAAAAAAAACAATGTAATTGGGTTTTAAATCAAAGTGAACTTAATGAGAGAAATCTGACTAATAAATTAATCAATATCATTGAAAACAAAGATGATTATTTAAACAAAAAAAATAATATGAGAAATTTTAGCTATCAAAACACCTGGAATAATATAAATCAAAAAATTATAACTATCATAAATGAAAATTGAACTAGCAAAAACTGAAATTATCCATTTTGTTGGGATTGGTGGAATAGGTATGAGTGGCCTCTCCCTTATAATGAAAGGAATGGGATTTAATGTTCAAGGTAGTGATATTATAAAAAATAAAAATATTGATAGATTAAAAAAGAGTAAGATTAAAGTTTTAATAGAACATAAAAAAGAGAATATAAAAAAAGCAACAATTTTAGTTGTATCTTCAGCAATAAAAAAAAATAATTCAGAATTGATTGAGGCTAAAAAAAAACAACTACCAATTTATAAAAGAGGTGAGATGCTTGCTCACATAGTATCTTTAACAAAAAATATTGTTGTGACGGGCTCACATGGAAAAACTACCACTACTTCATTGATCGCTTCTATATTTTCTAAAACAAAATTAGATCCTACAATAATTAATGGAGGTGTTCTCAATTCATTGAAAAATTCAGCCAAATTAGGAAAAAGTGATTGGTGTATTTTAGAGGCAGATGAATCTGACGGTAGCTTTGTTCATGTTCCTTCAACTTATTCTATTGTAACAAATATTGATAGAGAACATATGGATTTCTATAAATCAATGAATGACCTAAAAGACTTATTTGTAAAATTTGTTAATAAAGTTCCATCGTTTGGAAAATCTTTTATTTGTATAGATGACAAAAATAATTTTGAGTTGTTAAAAAAGATTAAAATAAAAAATTATTATACTTATGGAATAAATCCAAAATCACAATTTTATATTAAAAATATAAAACAACTAAAAAAATTTTCAGAGTTTGATTTGTCAATTAAACTACCAGGAAAAAAAAATATATTGATTAAAAAAATAAAGATTCCACTTTTGGGTATTCATAATATCAGAAATTCAACTGCAGCTGCTGCTGTCGCTTCCACCATTGGAATACCAAAAAAAATTATTAAACAAGGCTTAAGAGAATTTAAAGGTGTACAGAGAAGATTTAATAAAATCTTTACTTACCGGAAAGTAAATTTTTATGATGATTATGCACATCACCCAACAGAAATTAAGGAAGTATTAAATGGTGTAAGAGCAGTTTACAAGAAGACTGAAATAATATGTATATTTCAACCTCATCGAATATCTAGACTAAAAGATTTGAAAAAAGAATTCAGTCAATCATTTAAAAAAGCTGACTCCGTAATTTTGTGCCCAGTTTATTCAGCAGGCGAGAAATTGAAATTAGGATTTAATTATATAAATTTTGCCAAAGATATAATTAGGAATTCTAAGGTTAAAGTGTACTTGGTAGATGATCAATATCAATTAGCAAAATTTGTAAAAAGTAATATTTATGGAAAAAAAATAGTAATTGGAATGGGCGCTGGTTCAATTTCAAGCTGGATGAGAGAGTTACCAAAACTGATATAATGTTAATTGATGAAATAAAAATATTTTCTAAAGAGATTAAAAGTAAAATTGATTTTAATTATGATTTAAAAAAAAGTAATTGGTTTAACATTGGTGGAAAAACAAAAGTTTATTTTAAGCCAGAATCTCTTTCAGATTTAATTATATTTTTAAAGAAATTTGGTTTAAAAAATAAAATTTTTATTTTAGGTGCTGGCTCAAATACTCTTATTAATGACAGAACTTTTGATGGGATTGTTATTAAATTAGGAAAAAATTTTTCTAATACATCATTATTACCGAATGGTATTATTGTTGCAGGTAGCGCCTGTAGTGATAAAAAACTATCTGAATTTGCTCTTGAGAATGAAATTAGCGGACTTGAATTTTTGTCATGCATACCCGGAACAGTAGGTGGTGGTTTGAGAATGAATGCAGGCTGTTTTAAAAGAGAATTCAAAGATATATTAGTGTCTGTTCAAGCCATAGATAGATCTGGAAGAGTTATTACCATACCTGTAAATAATATTATATTTGAATATAGAAATAATGACTTATCTGAAGATTTAATTTTTTTAAGTGCATCATTTAAAGGAGAAAAAAATAATAAAAATAAGATTGAAGAAGAAATGAAAGAATTGAAAAATATTAAAGAAAAAGCTCAACCTACAAAAATTAAAACAAGTGGCAGTACGTTCAAAAACCCAATTAACCAAACAGAAAAGAAAGTTTGGGAGCTCATAAGAGAGTCGGTACCTATAAATGCTAGCTTTGGTGATGCACATATTTCTGAAAAACATTCCAATTTTTTTGTAAATAAAAATAACGCTAGTTTTAATGATATGAAAAAATTGATAGAATTTGTGACTAAGAGTGTTGAAGAAAAAACAGGAATAAAATTAGAGAAAGAAATAAAAATACTAGAATAAGTATGAAAAAAAAAATTTTAATTATTGGTGGTGGTATTTCAAAAGAAAGATTAATAAGCTTAGAAACAGCCAAAGAAGTTTATAAAGAATTAAAAAAAAAAAATTATATTGTTAGCTTATGTGAACCAGATAATAATTTAATAAATAAAATAAAATTATTTAGACCAAACGTAGTATTTAATGCATTACATGGACAATTTGGAGAAGATGGATATATGCAAGCAGTATTAGAATCTTTAAACGTAAAGTATACTCACTCTGGCGTTATAGCCTCTTCAATTGCCATGGATAAAATACTTTCAAAAGAAATATATATTAAAAATAAAATATTAACACCTAAATATTTAAAATTTAAATTTAGTAAAAATTTAATCAATAAAGAATTAACAATAAAAATTGATAAAAAATTTAAATTTCCTGTTGTTATTAAGCCCATAAATGAAGGTTCTAGTGTTAATGTATTTATTTGTAATAGAAAAAATTTTATTAAAAATTTAAAAAAATTATCATCTTATAAAGAAGTTTTAATTGAAAAGTTTATTCCAGGAAGAGAAGTGCAGGTTGCTATATTAGGAAAAAAATCTTTAGGAGCAATTGAATTGGTACCTAAACGAAAATTTTATGACTATGAAGCAAAATATAATGTTAATGCAAAAACTAAACATATAATTCCAGTTAATCTAAAGAAAAAAAACCTAGAAAGAATTTTGCAAATTGCTCAGAAAGCACATAATATAATTGGATGTAGGGGTGTAACAAGATCTGATTTTAAATTTTATAAAAATAAATTTTTTTTACTTGAAACAAATACTCAACCTGGAATGACAAAGCTTTCATTAGTTCCAGAAATTGCAGCATATAATGGTATGAACTTTATCGACTTAATTGAATGGATATTAAAAGATGCATCAAGAAATAGGTAGAAAAAAAAAACTATTTTTTTATATATCTGTATTTATTTTTTTAACCTCAATAAATAATAAATCATTTTTAAAAAAAATTGATTCAGTATTAAAAATTAATAATATTGAAATAAATGGTTTATCAGAAAGTGAAAACCTTAAATTATCTAATAAATTCAGATTATTACTATTTCAAAATATTTTTTTAGTTAGTAACGAAATATTTAAAGAAATTTTAGATGAAAATAATCTAATACAATCATTTAATATTAAAAAAAATTATCCTAATTCAATTTTAATAAACATTAAAAAAACTAACTTTTTAGCAATAACAATTTTTAATAATGAAAAATATATAATTGGCTCAAATGGAAGATTGATAAAATATGAAAATATCAAAGAAATAAAAAAAGAATTACCGTATGTATTTGGAAAAATTGATTATTCAGATTTTATCATTTTTAAAAAAATAATTGATAAGTCAGAATTTGATTATGAAAACATAAGCTCATTTTATTATTTTCCTAATAAACGCTGGAACATAAAAACAAATGATAATTTTTTAATTAAGTTATCCGATACAAGTGTTTTGGAGTCTTTAAATATTGCAAAAAAAATAATTGATAATAAAATTTTTAAAAATGACAATATTATAGATTTACGAATTTCAAACTATATTATTACATCAAATGAGTAAAAAAAATTTTGATATTTATCTAGATCTGGGGACTTCTAAAATTAGAGCTGCTGGTTTTGAAAAAAATGAAAATAATCAAATCTTTTTTTTAGAAAATAACTGTTTAACAACTTTAAAAAGTAATCAGCTAAATTTATCTTTTACAGATAAGATTTTAGAAAAAACTATACTTGAGATTGAAAAAAAAACTGGAGAATATTTAGATAACATTAATTTAATGTTAGATTGCCCTGGTGCACTTTCGATATCCCTATCTGTATCAAAAAAAAATGAAAATCTTTTTTTGATAAGGGAGGATATTGAGTACCTAATCCAAGATGCCAAACAACAAATTTTAGATGCATATCAAGATAAAAATATAATTCATATTATTGTTAATAATTATAAAATTAATAATATTGATCATGATTCCTTACCGTTAAATATAAAATGTAATAAATTTTCAATTGATATTGTATTTATTTGCTTTCCAAGTGAAATAATTGACAATTTGGAAAAATTATTCAGTAAACATCAAATCTTAATTGATAATTTTATATGTACAAGTTATGCAAAATCTTTTACCTACCAAGAACACTTTACTGAATTTAATCAAATTGCTTTCCTTGATATTGGTTATGAAAAGACTTCTATAGTATTTTATGAACAAGAAAAAATTAAATTTTTCGATGTTTTACCAATTGGTGGTCACCATATAACAAAAGATATTTCGAAAATTTTAAATTTAAATATTGAACTTTCTGAAAAAATTAAATTAAATTTAAATAAAGATATTATTTTTTCTGATAATGAAAAAAATACAGAAATTTTTAAAAAGGAATTTTTAGAAACAATTAAAGAAAACGATCTTTCCTTTGACTTAATAAAAAAAATTATTTTTGCAAGAATTGAAGAAACTTTAAATTTAAGCTTTAAAACAATTAAAACAAATCAATCTTTAAAGTTAAATAATCAATTAAAAATTGTTTTAATTGGGCAAGGTTCTAAAATTTTAGATAATAAATATATAGATATTAAAGAAACAACGCCCTTAGTCGAGGAAATAGATTTTTTTGAAGAATCAGCATCAAATATTTGTCAATCTGGACTAAAATTGATGAATGGAATTAATAAACAAGAAGTTGTAATTGTTCCTAAAATATTAGCTAAAAAAGGATTATTTGAGAGGTTATTTTACATTTTTAAGTGAGAGCTGTATTTTTCTGAAATATTTTTTGTTTTCTTATAATTTTCTTAAGCTTATATAAAGATAATGTGTCAGTCCTTAATCAAAAAACATTAAAAAAATCATTCAAATTAGAAGGTGTTGGTTTGCACAGTGGTAAAGAAGTTAGAATGTATGTTCATCCGTCAGAACCAAATACAGGAATAACTTTTAAAAGATTAGATTTATTAAACAATAACTATGTTATTCCAAGTGTATTCAATGTTAGCAATGCAACTTTGTGTACAACTATTTCAAACGAATTTGGAGTAAAAATATCTACCCTTGAACATTTAATGGGAGCTCTATTTGGAAAAGGTATTGATAATGCTTTAATTGAAATTGATTCTGAAGAAGTTCCAATCTTAGATGGTTCAGCGAAACTATTTGTTGAGGCGATAGATAATGCTGGCATAAAAATAAGTGAAAAGCCAATTAAAATTATTAAGATAGAAAAAACTATTATTTTTGAAGATGGTAATAAAAGAATTTTAATAGAACCTAATAAAATTAGTTTAGATATAGATTTTGAAATTAAATACGATAATAGTCTTATAGGCACCCAAAGAAACGTGGTTAAAATATATGAAAATGACCTTAAAGATATATATGACTCAAGAACGTTTTGTCTTTTTGAAGATATAGAAAAATTAAGAAATATGAATCTAGCTAAGGGTGGCAGTTTAGAAAATGCGATAGTAGTTAAAGAAGATAGGATATTAAATAAAGGTGGATTAAGAAATGAAAAAGAATTTGTAAATCATAAAATTTTAGACTGTATAGGAGATCTATTTTTAGCGGGACATAAAATCATAGGGAAAATAGTCTGCTCTCAAGGAGGACATAAGCTTACAAATCAATTACTGAGAAAAGTTTTCAGTGACAATAAAAACTTTTCAATTCTTGAAATTAAAGAAAAAAACATACCCCATTCGTTTATTAATAGAAATTTTCTTAAATCAATAGCATAATAATTTTCAGTTTTAGTAATTTTCTGATAGAAATTTTAGATAAAATCTATGCAGAAATTTTTTCTATTATTTTTAATCGTATTGCTATTTGGCTGTTCAAAAAAAGAAGAGAATAAAATAATTATCAAGGAAGCAGATTTAGAATTACAAATGATAGACTCCTATAAACGAGGAGTAGAGGCTTTGGAAAAAGGAGATGGATTAACAGCTGCAAAAAAATTTGTTGAAGCAGAACTTTTATTTCCACAATCTGAGTGGGCTCCTAAATCAGCTTTGATGGCAGCTTACTCATATTATTTTATAGATAACTATGAAGATGCAATTAATGAGATTGAATTATATTTAAAAAAGTATCCAAAAGACGAGAGAATAAGTTATGCAAATTTTCTTTTAGCTATGTGTTATTATCAAAGTATTGTAGATGAAAAGAAAGATCTAAAACCATTACTTAAAGCTAGAGATAAGTTTATTTATGTAGTTAAAAATTATCCCAACACTGATTTTGCTCTAGATGCAAAATTTAAGTTAGATTTAATAAAAGAAATATTGGCTTCAAAAGAAATGTATTTAGGTAACTATTATATTCAGAAAAAGAAATGGATCCCTGCAATTAACCGATATAAAAATGTAATAAATGAATATGATACTACAATCTATGTAGAGGAAGCCCTACATAGATTGGTAGAATTGCATTATAAAATTGGTTTAGAAAATGAAGCTAAAAAATATGCACAGTTATTAGGATATAACTATTTATCAAGTGATTGGTATAAGAACACATATAAAATTTTTAATAGTGATTATAAGCTTGCAAAACCTAAAACTAGAAAAAAAGAAAGTAGTTACTTAATTAAAAAATATAATTCTATTTTCAAGAGAAAATGAAGCAAAATGAAATAAAAAAAAAATATTTAAAAAAAATTAAACTTATTCAAAAATATAATCAATTTTATTATGATAAAAATAAATCAATTATAACTGACCATGAATTTGATTTTCTTAAGAGAGAAGTTCTAGAATTAGAAAAAAAATATAATTATCTAAAAAATAAAAATTCACCGTCAAAAAATGTTGGTTATATTCCTTCAAAAAATTTTAAAAAAATAAAACATAAAAAACCTATGCTCTCTTTGGGCAATGTTTTTAATGAAGCGGATTTATTAAATTTTGAAAAAAAAATTTTTAATTTTTTAAGTCTAAAAAAGCCAAATGAAATTGAGTATAGTGTAGAACCTAAAATAGATGGAATTTCTGCTTCTTTATTTTATAAAAATGGAAAATTTATACAAGGGCTGTCTAGAGGAGACGGTAAGGAAGGAGAGGATATTACTGAAAATTTAAAAACTATAAAAGATATTCCTAAGAATATTGTGAATAAAGATTTTCCTCTAGAAATTGATATTCGGGGAGAGGTATTTATTCAGAATAAAGATTTTGATGAAATAAAAGACAAGTTTGCAAATCCCAGAAATGCTGCATCAGGATCGTTGAGACAAAAAGATTCTAAATCTACAGGTAAAATTCCTTTAAAATTTATTGCATACACTTTTGGATATACTAAAGAACTTAATATTAATTCACAATCTGAATTTCTTAAAAAATTAAAATCTTGGGGTTTTAGAGTTAATCAGTTTAATAGGCTTATTAAGGGAGTTAATAATTTAGTAGCAAATCATAAAGATTTAGAAATGAAGAGAAACAAGATTGATTTTAATATTGATGGAATTGTTTATAAAGTTAATAATTTTGATCTTCAAAAAAGATTAGGTTTTGTCACAAATGCACCAAGATGGGCTATAGCTCATAAGTTTTCTGCAAATAGTTCTATTTCAAAAATAATGAACATTGAAATCCAAGTTGGTAGAACAGGAGCCCTTACACCAGTTGCAAAAATAAAACCAGTAAACATCGGTGGAGTAATAGTATCAAATGCAACACTTCACAATGAGGATGAAATAAATCGAAAAGATATAAGAATTGGAGATATCGTAATTGTAGAGAGAGCAGGAGATGTTATTCCACATGTAATTTCTGTAGATTTAAAGGAAAGAAAAAGAGATTCAAAAAAATTTATTTTCCCGATAAATTGTCCATCTTGTGGCTCAAAAACTATTAAAGATTATAATGAAACTACAAAAAAACAGGATGCTATAAGAAGATGTACAAGTGAAGGATACGAATGTGAGAAAATTTCTGTTGAAAAAATAAAACATTTTGTTTCAAGGGAAGCTTTTAATATAGATGGATTTGGAAAAAAAATTGTTGAAAATTTCTGTAATCTTAAATTAGTAAAATTACCACAAGATATTTTTCGATTAGATTATGAAAAAATAAAAAAACTAGAAGGCTGGGGAGATTTATCAGTTTCAAATTTAAAACACTCTATTGATGAAAAAAAAATTATCTCTCTTGAAAGATTTATATATTCTTTAGGTATAAGACACATTGGACAAGAAAATGCTAAACTTTTAGCTAAACATTTAAAATCATCAGATAACTTTTTTAAGCAATGTCAAAATGGACAAATAAATGATTTAGTGAATATTGATGGAATAGGCGAAACACAGATAAAATCAATTAAAAAATTTTTTAGCAATAAAACTAATTTAGAAGTTTTAGATGAATTAAAAAAAGTTCTTAAGATAGTAAATGTAATACAAAACAATAAAAATGGATTATTAAAAAATAAAACATTTATGCTTACAGGTAAATTAAATGGAATTAGTAGAGCTGAGGCAAAATCTTTAATTGAAAAAAACTCTGGAAAAATAATTAGTAATGTTGGTAAAAAACTTGATTATTTGATTATTGGTGAAAAACCTACTACAAAAAAAGTAAATAATGCAAAAGAGTTGAATATAAAAATTGTTAACCAAGAACAATGGTTAAAATTGTTAAATAAGACTAGCTAACCACTTTCTTTCTTCTAAATTTAAAAATTTTGAATACTGTGTGTAAATATTTAAATGGTATTTAAATAAATAATTTTTTTCATTTTCAGTTAGTAATTTATAGTTTATTAAATCTTTCTCAATTGGCGCTAAAGTTAAATTTTCAAAACTTAATTTTTTCTTAACTTCTTTTATATAAACAAGATTTTCTATTCTAATTCCAAAATAATTTTTTTTATAATAACCAGGCTCATTACTTATAATCATACCTTTTTTGAGTTTAATGTTATTATATTTTGATATTGATTGAGGCCCCTCGTGCACATTTAAAAAAAAACCCACACCATGACCAGTTCCATGGGCATAATCAAGACCATCTTTTTTCAGGAATTGTCTAGCTATTGAATCTATTTGTTTGCCACAATTATACTTATTAAGATTAGCACTAAACATGGCTATATGACCTTTTAAAACTTTTGTATAAATATTTTTTATTGAGTCCGGTTGTTTAGAAAAACACATTGTTCTTGTTACATCGGTCGTACCAAATTTATATTGTCCACCAGAGTCACATAAAAAAATATCATTTTTTTTTATAACTTTTGCTGATTTTTTCGAAGCCTGATAATGTACAATAGCACCATTTGAGCCTGCTCCAGCTATTGTATTGAAGCTTGGAAATAAATAATTTTTACTTAGCTTTCTAAAATGTTCTAATTTATTTTGTGCGTTGATTTCAGTTATCTTTTTTTTATTTTTATTTTTTATCCAGTAAATAAATCTAGTTAATGCTAAACCATCTTCAATGTGAGAATTAATCATATGTTTAATTTCTGATTTATTTTTAATTGATTTCATTGTGTAACAAGGATCAACAAAACGCTTAATTTTAAATTTGGATTTAATAATCTCTTCATTAGAAAGAGAACACGTTAATTCATCTATGGAAAAATTTTTTCCTTTTAGTTTATTAATTATTTTAGAAAAATTTTTATATTCGCAAAATGAAAAGTTTTTGTAAAATTTATTTTTTTTCATTTTATAAATTTTTTTAGGACAGGAAAAAAAGTATATTTTTTTTTTGCTAGTTAAAATTATCTTACTATTTGGGATAGGGCTATTAGGGTTATCTTTTCCTCTTAAGTTTAATAGCCAAGCAACATTTTCTGGAGCACTTATAAATATATTTTCAATTTTCTGTGAAGTGATTTTATTAATCAACCTATTAATTTTTGATTGTATACTTTCACCAATAATTTTTTGGCTTAAAGCATAAAAAAGAGTAACATTTTTTTTATTTTGTGATTTATATATCTTATCAATTAAATTTTCTTTAATTGATATTAATTTGCAAACTTTATTAAATTTTTTTGTGTTTAGGCTCGTAAACAACTGTGAATCAAAACCAATTGATAATTTTTTTTTATATTTTTTTAAAACATTTTTAAGTGAATATTTTTGGATTTCAATAATTTTAAAATATTTTCCAGATTGTAATTGTGCTTGAATTGTGTATCTACCATCGATAAATAAAAAATTTTCTTTTTTAAGAATAATTGCATACCCTGCTGATCCTGAAAAGTTAGAAATAGTTTTTAACCGATCTGGGTTAGAAAATTCTGAAAAATATGCATCATTTTTTGGAATAAGGTAACCATCTAAATTATTTAAATTTATTAGTTTTTGTAATTCTATAATTCTTTTTTTTATCATTTAATTCTTTTTTGATATCTTATCCAACCAGGACTTTTAGTTCCCTCGTCAATTTCAAAGTCTTGATTAAAATCAAAATCTTCTTCATTATCATTATGATCATCAAAGAAAGAATTTTTTTCCAAGTGTTTTTCTGGTAATTCTTCAATAAATCTTGATGCCATACTATCGATCCAATTCCCTTGATAGAATCTATTCATAGCGAATGATATTAATGCTTTTTTTTTAGCTCTAGTTATACCGACATAAGCTAATCTTCTTTCTTCTTCAAGCCCGTTTTGGCCTTTTTCTTCAATGGATTTTTGATGAGGAAAAAGACCTTCTTCCCATCCTGGTAGAAAAACGACATCAAATTCTAAACCTTTTGAGCCATGCATTGTCATCATGTTGACCTTTTTCCCATCCCAATCTTGATCAATTGCGGTTGCTAATGCTACATGTTCTAAAAAACTTTCTAAACTATCAAATTCTTTCATAGCACTCAAAAGTTCTTTGATGTTTTCTAGTCTGCTTTCATTATCAACATCTTTTTTATTTTTAAGCTTTGCTGAATATCCAGACTCATCTAAAACTAATTGTAATAATTTTACATGACTAATCTTTTTTATATTTAAATCATTTCTCCATTTGTCTATTAAAAACAAAAAAGAACTAAGACCTATTTTAGTTTTTGGTTTAACTAAATTTTGCTCAATTAATTTTTTTGATGCAATTTCTAAACTCGTTGAATTGTCTTTTGAAAATTCATGTATTAATTTTATAGTGCTCTCTCCAATAGATCTTTTAGGATTATTTATTATTCTACCAAATGCTAGGTCATCTTTTGGTTGGTTAATTAATCTTAAATAAGCAACACAATCTTTAATTTCTGCTCTTTCATAAAATTTAGTTCCTCCTAAAATTCTATAAGGCAGTCCAATTTTTAAAAAACGCTCTTCAAATTCTCTAGTTTGAAATATAGCTCTGACTAAAATAGCAATATTATTAAAAGAATAATTTTTTTTTAATTTTTTTTCAATCTCATCAGAAATTCCAATTGCCTCATCTTTTCCATTTTTAAAACAATTAAGTTTAACTAAATCTCCTTTTTCCATTGTAGTTTTTAGTGTTTTTCCAATTCTATTTTGATTATTTGCAATAAGATTAGATGCCACAGATAAAATATTTTGAGAAGATCTATAATTTTCTTCCAATCGTATTACCTTAGAATTTTTATAAACTTTATCAAATTCTAAAAAGTTTTTTATTTCTGCACCACGCCAACTATAAATGGATTGATCATCATCACCCACACAACATATATTTTTATGTTTTTCAGATAATAAATATAACCACCTACTTTGAATATAATTTGTATCTTGATATTCATCTACTAATATATATTTAAAATTATTAGAGTATATTTCTTTTATATCTAAATTTTTTTCTAAAATTTTAACTACATGTAAAATTAAATCACCAAAGTCACATGCATTTAAATCTAATAACTTTTGTTGGTAAATTCTATAAAGAGGAAGTACAGTTTTTTCATATATGTCATTTTTATTTATTGAAACATCGCTTGGATAAAAACCTTTGTTTTTCCATCTATCAATAATAGATAAAATATATTTAGGAGCTAGCTGTTTAATGTCTATATTTTCAGCTTTACATATATTTTTAACTAATCTAACTTGGTCGTCTGTATCTATAATTGTAAAATTTGAGGTTAACCCAGCTGCTGGAGCATGTTTCCTTAAAAGTTTTGCACAAATTGAATGAAAAGTGCCAAGCCATGATAATCCAGTAGCCTCTAAATTAAGAATTGAACTTACCCTATTTTGCATTTCCTTTGCAGCCTTATTTGTGAAAGTTACAGAAAGGATTTGATTTGGAAATGCTTTTTTTTCTTTAATAATATGAGCAATCCTAGCAGTAAGCACTTTAGTTTTACCTGATCCAGCGCCCGCAACAATTAATAAAGGGCCATTAAGATATAAAACTGCTTCTTTTTGTGCTTTATTCAAATTTTTTAAATATTCAGAGTTTATCATTTTCAAATTATCATTATAAATCATCTAATCATCATGAAAAATATTAAACATAAAATTATTGATTTTAATAACATTATAATCAACTTTTTTAATAAAGTTTTTCAATCAAAAAATTATAAATATAAAAAACTAAGTAAAATTAGTAACTTTAATAAAAGCTTGATATTTTTAATAAGTTTATTATTTTTATATTTATTCTATCTATCAATACCAAGTTTATATAATAAAGGAAGACTTGAAAAAGACCTTACTAACAAGTTAAAAAATGAATTTAAAATTAATTTTAGCATTTCTTCAGAAATTAATTATTCGATTCTCCCAGCGCCGCATATTCAGATTAAAAATGTTAAAATATTCAATGAGGAATCTGATGATTTAAATGAATTAGTTCAAATTAAAGATTTAAAAATTTTTATTTCTCAAAAAAATTTATTTAATCAGGATCAGTTGAAAATTAAAAAAGTTTTAATAAACCATGCAAATTTTTCAATTAAGAAAAATGATTTTAATTTTATAAATAATTTTATAAATCAAAAATTTTCATCAAAAAAAATTATCATAAAAAATAGTAATTTTTTTTATAAGGGACAAGATGGTGAAATTATTTCTATTTCTAAAATTTTTAATTTAGCTTTATTTTTTAACAATAAAAAATCTCTTAACCAAATTAGTGCTAAAGGAAAAATATATCAAATACCATTTAAACTAAAATGGAGCAGAGATTTTACAAAAAATAATTCAAAAAAAACTGTTATAGATATGAATAAACTAAATTTAAAAATTTTAAATGATTCTGTTATCAAAGATTCTAAATATATTGCCGACAATAAATTGATTATTGGAGGATCTACTTTGATATTTAATTACGAAATTAAAGATAGTTTAATAATTTTAAAATCTAGTAATTCTAAATTACTTAATCATAATATAAAATATGATGGATCAATTCAATTAAACCCTTTTGATTTAAGTTTAAATATAGATTTTAAAAAATTTGATTATAATAAATACATAATTG